>JAJRXL010000219.1 GCA_024276335.1 Bacteroidota bacterium | reverse complement strand
TTAATAGCGGAACTCCACCTGGACCGAAAAACGGCTCAACTCATCGCCGGGGATTGCGTCGTATCCGCTGCGCAAGGAACGAACGTTGTCCCTGACGAGGCGGCTGTACTTTGCCGAAAACCGGATACCGTGAAAAGCTTCCCACTGGACCAGGAGATATAGATGTTGTCCGCTTCCATACAACGCCGTGTTGGCAAACACGCCCCGGAGATCGTTTTCATACTCGTATATGCGAGATTCATAGGAATCGGTTCTGAATCCTATAACACGAGCGTACACCTGCACACCGGGTCGGGGACGGTAACGGATATCCAGGAAGGCCAGCATACCGGATTCAGGAGGCACACGTGTGGCCCATTCCACGCGCACGAATTCGACCCGGGAGCGGACACGAACGGCACGCGCAGGTTGAAAAAGGATTTCCACGCGCGCGTTGCGCTGCGTCTGGGTGGTAACAATGCGCCGGGTGTGGGAATCGGAAACGGGAAGGGGATCGTCTTTTGCTTTTTCCCGGTAACGGACAGTGAGCAGCGTCCTGGCGGCAAAGCGCCAGTCTGATTGAACCAGCAGGTCCTTGCCTGACGTGGGCAGGGGGTTGAAATAGGTCCGCCCGGGAAAGCGGAACACGTCTACGTATCCGCGCAGTGTCAAGGAGCGAAGCAGGCGGTACTTTAAGCCCAGGTACATGCCTTCCTCGTTGCGGGTTTCGCCGTTGCGCTCGCCGAAGGCGTATCCGTGCAGGCTGACGAAATCCGCCGGGAAGTACCGGTAGAGCAGGGAGAGATCGAAGCCGTCGAACAGGCGCGTGGAAAGACCGGATACGCCCCCGATTGCCTTTGTGTGAGATCGGGCCCACTCGCCGAACAGGTTTGTTCCGCGTACCATCAGGTTGTAATCGAGACCGACGGCGGAAGCGCTCGTGCCTTCGAACGCGCCGGGCGAACCGGAACGAATCTCCCGGTCGAAGGTGGAGGAGTAGCCGCTGAGCCCTAATTCGCCGGACACCCGGGGGGTGGTGATGCGGGCGCTGATACGCGCGCCCACCAGTGTTTCCGAGACGTTGTCTTCTTTGGCCCGTTCGCCGGCCGTTCGATGAAGACCGGATTCGTCGAAACTTCCGGCAATGCCTGTCAGGCTGTCGAGGCGCGCGTCGTACGTATTGGTTGAAAAGAACGCCGCAGCACGAAGAGCGCCGAATCGTTTCTCCCAGGCAGCGCCACGGAAGAACCCGCTCTCAAGTGACGAACGGTACGGTGAAATCAACGCTGAAGACCGTTTCACGGACGAGATCGTTTCCACGCTCTTGCTGTAACCCGAATTGCGCCAGAGCACGATCCTCTGGCCCGCGGAGATGTTGTAATCCCCAGCCACGAACACGTCAGCGAAACCGACATCCTTGACTTCGAGGAAAGTCGTGAAGAAATCCGCGTACCGTGGCTCCCCGGCGTCCTTCTCGGTCAGGATGCCAAAGCGGAAATGCTCGCCCACGGTGAGCTGAAACCGGTTGTACAGTTTCATCTTCGTGCCGGGATACGTGCCTTCGACGTATCCGCGCGGTGTTTCGAGGTCTTGCATGACACGCGAACGAAACTCGACGGCCGTTTCACCGAACAGCGGCTCTGAAACCTCCACCGGTGACAAGGTTGCAAATCGATACAGGAGGTCGAGCGCCTGCCTGTCGATTCCCGGCACACTCGCCAGGTCGCCGAACTGCGTGAACGGCCCGTGTTTCTCCCGGTAGCCGATAATCGAAGCCGCAATCATGGGCGACAGGCCGGGGATGGTTTGCAGGGTGGAAAGATCGGCGCGGTTCAAATCGATGGGGTGCGCGGCGAGTTCTTCAAGCCGGTCGAGAACCTGGGAGTCTTCCTGGTCTTCGGTCAAGGTTTCCAGGAGTTCCTCGTTCTGGATGTCGAGGCTGGTGCGGGCAGAATCGATTTCCTGGGCAGGCGCGGAGAGGGGTAGGATTGCGAGGGCGATAATCGCCGGCAGGAATGGGAATATGAAGCGCCGTGTCATGATGCAGGGCGTCTTTCGGTAACTCGGAGTCGCTGTGCGGTGCGCCACGCCCGCGGCGTGGTATCATGATATCCGAAAAGAGCCGGTATTACCTGGACCGGGTTTTACAACGCTGATCGCGGAGACGATCACGGTACGTATTTCAGGATGGTTCCCTGGGAACCAACCGCGAATCCATGGTTTCTATCAATGAAGAAGATCGAATTGATGGATGTTGCCCGGGACGTGAAGTGGAGCTTCCAGTTCTCGCCGCCATCGGTGGATAACACGATACTGCCGATTCGTCCCACGGCCCATCCTCGCCCCGCATTATCGAATATGATGCGATTGTAGCGTGTATCGTACGCCGTTTTTTTGACCCATGTTTTCCCCGCATCGGTAGTCTTGAGAACGAGCCCGTTGAATCCCGCGGCCCAGCAGGTAGTGGGCGAGGCGGCGTACAGGCAGGTAATGGGGAGATCTGATTTCGGGTCTTGAGGCGTCCAGTTCGTTCCGCCGTCCGTGGTATAGAGCAAAGCTCCCTGGGTGGAAGAGCACCAGCCGGACAGGGTGTCGGCGAACGAAATCGCGTCGAGAATGAATTTCGTCCCGGAGCTTTGTTCGAACCAGGTTTTTCCCCTGTTGGTTGTCTTCAGGATGAGGCCGTCTTCTCCGCATATCCAGGCTGTGGCGGTTCCCGCCGCGGCCATCGAGACGAAAGCGCTTTTTCGGCCGAGCCGGATCTGCTTCCAGTTCTCGCCGCCGTCGGTCGTGCGATACATTGTCCCCCAGAGCCCACAGGCGACGCCGATTTTTTCGTCGAAGAAATGCAGCTTGCGAAACGCAAGCTGGCTCTTGCTGAGGCGCTGTCTCCAGGTCTTGCCGCCGTCGGTGGTTCTCTGCAACACGCCGTAGTTACCCAATGCGACCCCGTGCAGGGTGTCGGTAAACGCGACATCCCAGAGGTCCAGCACCGAAGTAGTAGGTACCTGCTTCCACGAGCCTTGTGCAAAGGCGCACGAAACGAGGAAAAGGGAAAAAATTACGTTGCGTGCAATTGGTACGAAGAAGTTATTGCTAATCATGAAGTACTGCTCATTGTCGGTGTGTTTTAAACCATTCCTTGATGTAGTCCGCGATAGCGGTTGTGGAAGCGCCCGGGGTGAACAGTTTGCCCACGCCCATCTCGCTCAATTTTTTCAGGTCCTCGTCGGGGATGATTCCTCCGCCGGTCAGGAGCACGTCATCGAGGCCTTTTTCCTTCATGAGTTCGAGAATCCGGGGAAAGATGGTCATATGCGCCCCGCTCAGGATCGAGACGCCGATGACGTCCACGTCTTCCTGGATGGCTGCATCGACGATCATTTCCGGTGTCTGGCGCAAACCGGTATAAATCACTTCCATGCCCGCGTCGCGCAGGGCAGCAGCGATTACCTTGGCGCCCCGATCGTGCCCGTCCAGGCCGGCCTTGGCGATTAAGACACGTATTTTTCTATCCATCTGGTTCCTCCCTGATCCGTGATCAGCTTGCTTGTGACTCGAGGGTTTCCAACTCGAGCTCGCCGAGTTGCACATGTAATTTATGCTGAAATCCGAAAATGACAACAATGCCGAGAACAATGGCGTACCAGAGCGTGGCAGCGCGGATGATGAACGTCGCAGCCACGGCGATACTGTTCTCTACTCCGGCCAATACGCTCAGCCCGGTCAGGCTGCCTTCCGTCATTCCCAGGCCGCCGGGAAGCATGGTGATCGATCCCACGATGGTGGAAAAGGCGTAAATGAAAATCGCCTTGAACATGGTGGGTGGCGCCTGGAAGTGATTGAGGATGATCCAGAAGCCGAAACTTTCGGCAAACCACGAGATAACGCTGAGTACTGTTGCTACCAGGAGGGGCAGGGGACGGAGGAGGATATAGATGCTTTCGTAGGCCTCGTGGAAGTGATGCGCGAATTTCTTGATAAACGGGATTCGCTCGAGAATGCGAATGATTGCCACCGAACCCCGCCGCCATGCCATCACCACCGTCATGCCGAAAAAGAGCGCGGCGAAGATCGCCACCGCTACCCGGCCGATGTCGAACATCCACGCTCCCACGATGACGATGATGACCAACCCGATGAAATCGGTCAGGCGCTCCGCCAGGATTACCGGCGCCGACGTGGCCATCGGTGTGTTGTTGACCTTTTTCAACAGGTACGACTTCATGACTTCGCCGAACTTCCCCGGTGTGAGAGCCATGATGAAAGAGGCGAAGAAAATAATAAGGTTGTTCTTGGTCGAGGGGCGAATGCCGAGCTGCTTGGTATAGTAGTCCCACTTGAAATACCGGAACAAGTAATTGATCGAACTCGTGAGCAGGATGACCGGGAAGAGGAACCAATTGAACCGGGCAAAGGCCAGCGCCAATTGTTCGAAATCAGCATAGATGGTGAGCGCGATGAAGACCAGCGCTCCCAGCGCCAGTGAAAAAAGGATCCGTTTCCGGAATTTATTCCACATCCCGAATTTCCTTCCAAAGGTTTATCAAATCGACGTACATCCTGGACAGGGGCAATCCAACCACGTTGTAATAACACCCGTGAATTTTCTCTACGAAGACAGCGCCGAAATCGTCCTGGATGCCGTAAGCGCCGGCCTTATCCAGAGGTGAACCCGACGCAACGTAATCCCTGATTTCGTCTTCGTCCAGCTTTCGGAACCAGACCTCGGTTC
>JAJRXL010000218.1 GCA_024276335.1 Bacteroidota bacterium | reverse complement strand
TAAGAGGTTGGTGGATTTGAAAATTGAGTTATAGCGATTCTTGAGGGCAGGTGGTTTGAGACAGGGTGACAAGGAGACCGGGAGACAAGGGGAAGGGGAGAATTTGGATTTTGGATGTGTTTGGCTCGTAGCTCGTGGTTCGTAGCTCCTCGTTCATCGTCCGTGGGCTGTCGTCCGTGGTCGATTGTCCAAGTCCCAAAGTCCTGACGCCCTCGAGATTGATTCGAACTGGCTACATCGGGATTTGGTCCTAAAAGGTGGGGTGAAAAATTCCTCCTGCAATTTCTAATTCGGTAATTTACCAATCCTCTAACCTCGCTCCTGAAAAACTTTTTCCTCGCCCCGGGGAAACCATTGAAACGGTTCCCGGGATTAGTCCCTAACGAACATGCACCCCACGGATGAATCCGTGGGCTGATGTATTGAAGACGGGAGAGGGGTTGAACGTTCAAACGTTATAACGTTCAAACGTTTTCCTTCGTGGTCTTCCGCCTCCGCAGTGCTTCGCCGGACAGGTTGTGCCTTCTTTGTGCTCTTTGTGGTAAAAAATTCTTAGCTCGTGGCTCACCGTTCCCCGGAAGGGGGCGCTGCGTGGCGACAACTATCCTGACAGTGGTGGCGACTTCGCTCACAAATGTATGGCTGGAGGATGGAGGCAAGCATTATTTACTATTCTTTTTCACCCTCTACCTTCCTCCCTACTCTTTTCACCGAAAAATTCTATATTATCCGTACCATGTTTCATTGCATCCGGAAGGCATCATGACCCAACGACTCGACTGGAATACCTACTTCATGAGTATCGCCCGCATGGTATCCGAGCGCGCCACTTGCACACGGGCCTCTATCGGCGCGGTCATCGTGCGCGACCGGAACATCATCGCCACCGGGTACAACGGTTCCCCCGCCGGGCAGCCTCATTGCACCGAGGTCGGCTGTCTCATCTACGTATCGAAAAACCCCAACGGCGAGGAAGAGGAGAATTGCTTCCGCACGATCCACGCGGAAATAAACGCAATCACCCAGGCCGCGAAACACGGCACCAGTATTGACGGCGCAGACATCTACGTCACCGCAAGCCCGTGTTACCACTGTCTGAAGACTCTCATGAACTGCGGTATCAAGCGCGTCTTCTATGCCAAACCATACAAGATCCACAATATCAAGGACCTCATCGACAACTCCGACGTGGAACTCGTCCACATTCCCCTGGATTGAAGCATCGTTTCAGCCCACGGCGCAACCATCATTGATTACAGGTTTTCGGACAGAAATTCGTCGAACATCCGGTAAAGATTGAGGCGAATCCTGCCGCCGCCTATGCCGTGATTTCCCCGCGGGTAAATGCGCATGCCGAACTGCTTCCCCGCCCGTTCCAATGCATCGATCAAGTGAAAAGTGTTCTGCAGGTGCACGTTGTCGTCCATGGCTCCGTGCACGATCAAGAGCTTGCCCTTGAGGTTCTCGGCATAGGTCATGCACGAAGCCGCCTCGTATCCTTCCGGGTTGTCTTCAGGGCGCTGCATGTACCGCTCGGCATAAATCGTGTCGTAGAATTTCCAGTCCGTTACCGGCGCTACCGCTATCCCGGCCTTGAAATAGTCGCCCCCAACCAGCATAGTCATGGCGGCCATGTATCCGCCGTAGCTCCAACCCCAGATTCCGATACGATCGGCATCCACGTACGGAAGCGTGCGGAGGTACTTCGCCGCTTCGATAAAATCGCCGGCTTCCGTAATGCCAAGTTTCCGGTACGTCATAAACCTATAGGCGCGTCCTTTTCCCGCCGTCCCCCGAGGGTCTACCTGGAACACGATGTACCCCCGCTGGGCGAGGTACTGATGCCAGGAACTGATCCACGAGTCGTAGATGGTCTGTGAACCGGGGCCGCCGTAAATCACCATGATCACGGGGTACTTCCGGTCGGGGTCGAAATTCACCGGTTTTATGACGGAAGCCGTCAGCGAAACGCCGTCGCTCGTTTCGATGGTAAGAAATTCCCTGGTCGAAACGGCGTAGCCTTCGTACGGGTTTTTCGGTTCGATGAGCGTTCGGATGACGTCACCGTCGTCGTCCTTGAGCGCTGTCTGCGATGGGGAGTCCACGCTGGACCACGTGTCCAGGAAAGCCTGGCCGCCGGGGGCGACGTTCACCCGGTGCGTCCCCCTTTCTTCCGTCACCCGCTCTGGGTCGTCGTCGTCCAATCCCTGCGCGTACAGGTTATTCTCGATATGCCCGTCCAGTGTGGCTGTGAAGAAGACGGTTTGTTCGTCTTCGTCTAACCCCTCGATGGCGCGGACGTTGAATTCCCCGCGAGTCACCTGGCGAGCGTTCCCGTCACGCAAGTCGATCTCGTAGATGTGGTTCCAACCGTCCCTGTCCGACGTCCAGAGGAAATGCCGCTCGTCTTTCAGAAACAGGATATCGTCATGGACGTCGATCCACCCCGGCGAGGTTTCCTCGAACAAGACGCGGCTGGCTACGTCCGCGACAGAGCATAGCAGGAACTCAAGGTGATTCTGCAAACGGTTCAACCGGAGCACGGCAAGGACGCCGGGATCTTTCGTCCACCAGATGCGGGGAATATAAATGTCGGTTTCGGCCCCGAGGTCCATCCACACAGTTGTTCCCGTTTCCACGTCCACGACGCCGATTTTTTCCACGGGGTTCGGGTCGCCCGGTTTGGGGTACCGCAGGCGTGTCACCTTGGAGTGGAGCGGAAACACGTCGGTGAGGTTGTAAATCGGAACTTGCGTTTCATCCTCGTGCCAGAAGGCGATGCGTTTCGAATCCGGTGACCAGCGAAAGCCGTCGCTGATGCCGAACTCCTCTTCGTACACCCAGCCGAATCGCCCGTTGTACACGGCCTCGCCCGCGGATCTGGTCAAGCGTGTTTCCACGCGGCTCTCGATGTCGAAGGCGTAGAGATCGTCGTCCCGCACGAATCCGATTTTCCTTCCGTCCGGAGAGAATTTGGCGTTCCGAATTTCACCTTCTTCCGGCGAGATATCGATCATCTCCCCGGTTGCACGGACATACACGTAGTACTTCGCCGTGGTCGAGCGACGCCATATGCGGCGCACCCTTGCAGCAAAGAGAATGCGGGATTCGTCAGGTGACAGCGTGAAACTGCTGAACCGTACCGTGTCGCCCCCGGATGAAACGAGCGAGGTTCCGTCCACCCAAACAGAGTCCTCGTCAGAATCCACCGCGTGGAGGAGAATATTCGTAACCTTTGCGTCCTTATCATAACTCGTGGTGAGATAATGCTTGCCGTCTTTCATCCATCGAAAGCCCCGAACCCGCTTGCTGTAGAACTTCCCGGACAGGAGGATGTCTTCGAGCGTGAACGTCTTGTCCTGCGCGGCAACCTGGCCGGAGCCCATCGTCAGCACGGCCGACAGAACCAGCAGGTTCACCCCTGCCCGGAGTCGAAGAAAGATCATTGTTTTCATGAAGATATTCCTGGTTGTGTCAAGATATTTACAATGCATCCGGTGGCTGTTCAAGAAGTCGTCGCATCACCGCGCCGTCCAACCGGTAGTACTCCCAATCGGCCAGGTGCCTGGCGCCGAGACGGTGGTAGAACTCCCTTGCAGGCACGTTCCAATCCAATACCGTCCAGTCCATCCGCCCGCATCCTCTGCGGACCGCTTCGCGGACGCAATGCAGGAACAGGGCTTTCCCCGCCCCGCGCCCCCTGTGATCGGGCAATACGAAGAGGTCTTCCAGGAAAAGCGTGGGCAGCGCAAGGAAACTCGAATACGTCTCGAACACGATGGCGTACCCGACGGCGAGATCATCGGTGACGGCAAGGTACACATCAAAACGGGGGTGCCCGCCGAAGGCGTCACGGAGCAGTCGCTCACCGGCGTCATGATCGGGCGGAGGAAGGCTTTCGTAATCGGCCAAGGCGTGAACAAGTTCCAGGAGATGCCTCCCGTCAGCGGGAACGGCTTTCCTGACGTGGTACGTTTTCCGGGAGGGTTCTTGTGACATTGGAGGTCTAATACACGTGGACGAGGCGCACGTCCCTGGCAATCAATCCCTTTTCATTCTCGTCGAGGTCGAATTCGAAAACAATATCGCGACTTGGCAGGCGGTTGATGTCGCAATCCACGGGAAGATCGGTTTCGAGAACGAACACCGACCGGTAGGGAGACATGGGATGCCGCGTATCGGTAATCCAGAGGTTCGTCGAGATTTACTTGAGGAACCTTATGAAGCCGTATTTCTTCTCCGTCCATGAATAGCAAACGCCACGGACCCTCGAGCCGACTTCCCCCCACGGTCGTTCGCTGGTCTCAACCGGCAGGAGACCGGGAATG
>JAJRXL010000217.1 GCA_024276335.1 Bacteroidota bacterium | reverse complement strand
TTTTGCATATCAAGGTAAGCGTCGAGCGAAACGACCTGGCATTTGAAATCCCCCAGGATGGCCGGGAAAAGCGTCGAAGAGATGCCGTGCGAGTAATTGATCACGAGACTGAATTTTGCATCCCGAATAGCGGCGCTGTCAATACTGGTCAGAAAACGGTCGCGATACATTTCCGGGGTTCGTTCGGGAAAACGAAGATTCCCGATGGCATTGAATTTTGCCCGCATGTAATCTTCGCCGAAGAAAAGCCTTTCGATGGATTTCCTTTCCGAAAGGGAAAGGTCGCGTCCCGTGCCATCGAAGAACACGATATCCGTCTTGGCGGCATCGTAGGGAGAACACCTGACGTGGAATCCAGCCGCGTGTTTGCCACTCCGAAGCTCCTGGCGCACCAACGGAATGGGCATGATCTGCAGGTCCGTTACCGAACACCCCATGGACATCAATCCCGCCGCGATGGAACGTTTGATCATTCGTGAGGCAACGCTCATATCCCTGCTGGCAATAACCGGCCGGGCTATTCCCACCATTGCGCCCAATGCCGCGCCGAGGCGGGCGGCAAACTCGGGATTGATCTCGACATTGGTCAGCCCCGTAACCCGCGCTTCGGTGAATAACTCGCGAAGCCACTTGTCCTCCCAAACGAGGCTCTTGGAAAGCACCGCGTCATCCTGGATGACTTTTTCCGGCCAGACCTTGATATTCGACATGAGCTTCGCGCCTGCACCGACAATGCATCGCTCGCCGATAAAGACATTATCCGAAATGAGCGCCCGGTCGTGTATAACGGTGCCGGAGCAAACAACACTGTTGGTGAGTTCCACCTGGTTCCCGATGTTCACGCCATCCCAGATGATGGTATTGTGCGCGCGCACCCTCTCGCCGATCAAACAGCCCTTCCCAATAACCGAGCTGGAGACCACTGCCGTCGAAGCGATCCTCGTCCCCTCCCCCACCAGGTTGCGCCCCTCCCGCCTCCCTGTCTCATCTCCCACCGGATGAAGGGGCTCGAGCCCGTCAATCCCCAGATCAATTTTCCCCATGAGGAAATCGAGGTGCGCTTCGTGATACTCGTGGAGATTCCCGATATCCCGCCAGTAGCCCTGCGCAACAAAACCATACAACCCATAACCACTGCTCAGCATGTCGGGAAAGAGTTGCTTGCTGAAATCGAATTCCTGCTTGTTGGGAATCAGGTCCAATATGTGTGGTTCGATGATGTAGATCCCCGTGTTTACCGTATCGCTAAACACTCCTCCCCAGGAAGGTTTTTCAAGAAATCGTATGACACGATGCCGTTCATCGGTCATAACGATTCCAAAAGAAAGCGGGTTGGCCACGTGGGTGAGTATCATGGTGATATCCGCTTGTGTGTGTTCGTGGAACTCCACTGCAGCGGACAGGTCGAAGTCGGTGAGCACGTCGCCGCTGATGATGAGAAAGCGCTCATTGCCGATGCGCGCCGCCGCATTACGCACGCTTCCGGCAGTGCCGAAATCCGCTTCCGCCTGCACGTACTCAATGTTCACGCCGAAGGCCGAGCCATCGCCAAAATGGTTACGAATAATATGCGGTTGGTAATACAGCAATACCACGATATCCGTAATGCCGTGCTCGCGAAGCAACTCCACGATGTACTCCATCATGGGCCTGTTCATAACCGGAACCATGGGTTTTGGAATGTTGCAGGTCAGCGGTCGCAAGCGCGTCCCGAAACCACCTGCCATGAGTACGGCTTTCATAGCGATACGTTCTCACATATAATTGGAGCTATTCCAGAGGACACGAGCATACCTTAAAACGGTTGCGGTGGCAGGTGATAAAAATCAATAGTGATATCTATTCCCTTGGTCACCTGATTTGGTTTGATGATAATCCCGTCCGGTTTTTTGGGATCATTGGTTTTTGTGTACACGCCGACTACGTGCCAGTCGTTCATTACATCGGGACCATATTGACGCGCGACAACAACGTAAGGATATTTTCCTTCGATACCTGGTTGTTGAACAATATATGGAATAACAACCGAGTCTGCTTTCAACGATTCACTGAAAACCGCCCTGCCCGACAACACTTCGAAGACGATGTCCTTTGGTGGATATACTTTGAAAGCCACCACCCGAAGATCGCGCACGCTGTCCGGTGGCGGGAAATCCGAGACGACACGCAACGTACCGCTGAATCCCGGGTCTATCGATGCCAGGTCGGGAGACAATCCATTGTCACAGCCTGTGACCAACACGGCCAACAAGAAAAACCAGGTTACAGTAAGAGACCGATGCTCCATATTGGTTTTTTGCATTGATTCACGTCATCGCGTTACTTGACGATGCTGCCGGTATCGATGTCGTCCTCTGGTCTGAGAAGCGTCAGCGTGCCGTCCTCGTTTGTTGCCGCCAGTACCATGCCCTGCGACTCGACACCGAACAACTTCGCGGGTTGGAGATTCGCGACCACAACAACACGCTTTCCGAGAAGAGATTCTGGTTCGTAGTGTTCTGCAATCCCTGCGACGAGCTGGCGCTCGTGCTCACCGATCTTGACTTTCAAACGAAGCAGTTTCTTTGATTTCTTGATACGCTCCGCCTCGACGATCTCCGCGATGCGTAAATCGATCTTACCGAAATCATCAATCGTAATCATCGGTTTCAACGGAGCATTAGGCCATTGTTCTTCTTGCTCCTCGGCGGGCAACTGGCCAAGCCTATCGATGTATTTGGCAATGACATCATCGGGAATTTTTTCAAACAGGATTTTCTGCTCTCCAAGTTGATGTCCTTCCACCAACGCGGGGCTGTAGCCAATCTCCCAGTGGAAACTGTATTCATCGGGGAATCCCAGCAAGGAGCGAATATCCCTGGATGTGAATGGAAGCACGGGCTCGAAGAATATCATCAAGCTGTGAATCGCTTGCAAGGAAAGATTGATCGTCGTCGCGCATCTGTCGAGATCGCTTTTCACGGTGACCCATGGCTCGGCATCGTTGAAATACTTGTTCGCGGCACGCGCCAGGTTCATGGTTCGACCGACCCCCTCGCGGAAGCGACATCCTTCGTACGACTGTGCAACACTCTCCGCGGTGGCCTGGAACATGGCAATGAATTCACGATCGCGTTCGTTGAGTTCGCCGGGGGGGGGACTCTCCCCTGGAAATGCTTGTGCGCGAAGTGTACCGTCCGGTTGATGAAATTTCCCAGGATATCTGCCAGCTCGTTATTTGATCGCGCTTGAAAATCCTTCCAGTAGAAATCGGTATCTTTTGTCTCGGGAAAATTCAATGCCAACGCGTAACGCAACAAATCCGGGGGGAAGTTCTCCAGGTACTCCTCGAGATCAATCGTCCAGTGACGGCTTTTCGAAAATTTCTGACCTTCCAGGTTCAGGAACTCGTTCGCGGGCACATTTTCCGGCAGCACGTAGCCTCCTTTTGCCATCAGAATGGCAGGAAACATCAGGCAGTGAAACACGATATTGTCCTTACCAATAAAGGCAAAATACCGCGTATCGGGCTTGCACCAATATTCCTTCCACAGCTCCGGCGTTTCTTGCTTTGCCGCCCATTCTTTCGTGGAGGAAATATACCCCAGGACCGCTTCGAACCACACGTACAGGACTTTCTTGCTGCCATCTTCCGTTGGGACCGGTACCCCCCAATCGAGGTCACGGGTGATGGGCCTGTCTTCCAAGCCTTCCTTCAACCAGCTACGACACTGCTGAAGAACATTTTCGCGCCACACACCGGCATGCTCTTCCACGTATTGCTCCAGGCGTTCCTGGTAATCCCCCAAGGGGAAATACCAGTGCGTGGTCTCACGAACCGCGGGTTTCGTGCCCGTGAGGACACTGACAGGATCAATCAGCTTAAGTGGATCGATGGAATTGCCGCATTGCTCGCACTGGTCGCCATACGCAGCGGTGTATTCGCATTGCGTTCCATCGGAGCGCACATGATAACACGTCCCCATGACAAAGCGATCGGGCAAAAACATGCCTGCTTTCTCATCGTAAAGCTGTTTTTCCTTTTTCTTCTTGAGAACCCCCTGTTCTTTCAGATCATGGAAAAATTCGAGTGCGGTTTCATGATGGATCGGTAACGAGGTGCGGGAGTAATTGTCGAAGCTCATACCGATTTTCTCGAATGCTTCCTTGTTGCGTCGATGATAACGATCGATAATATCCCGTGGGGATACCCCTTCCTCGCGCGCAGAGAGTAGAATGGAAACACCGTGTTCGTCCGAACCGCAAATAAACACGACGTCCCTTCCTCGCAAGCGCTGGTAACGAACAAAAATGTCCGCCGGGAGATAGGCCCCGGCGAGATGACCGAGATGCACCGGACCGTTTGCGTACGGCAAGGCGGAGGTCACCAAGATACGTGGAGATGCCTGGTCAGTCATGGAACTCTATTGGGTAAGCAAAATGAGAAAGATGAATCGGAAAAATGCCGCCTACGAACGTTCCCGCGTTTTCGGCACGGGGATCTTGTAGTCATAAATCTTGGTGTAAAGCGTGCGCAAACTGATCCCCAGCACTTCCGCCGCATTTTTTTTGTTGTAGTGGCAATCTTTCAAAACTCGTTCGATATGAATTTTTTCAATATCACTTAACGACATCCTGGCCAACTCGCCCGCCCCCGTTCCCTCGCCTTCTTCGCGAAGCCCGTAATCCAGGACAAGGTCTGCCGGTTCGATGACGTTTCCGGAAGAAAGGATGATCGCGCGTTCGATCACGTTCTCCAGCTCACGCACGTTTCCCGGCCAGTAGTATTCAACCAACTTTTCCATGGCCTCGTCGCTGACTTCCTTCGGTTCGCGAGTGCGGGATTTCATCTCCAGGAAATAATTCACCAGGGCGGGGATATCTTCTTTTCTCTCCGACAAGGTGGGAAGATTCAGCGTTATGACATTGAGACGGAATAACAGATCCTCGCGG
>JAJRXL010000216.1 GCA_024276335.1 Bacteroidota bacterium | reverse complement strand
TTGCTCGCGCCGGAGAAGCGTGAAAACGACGGCGCCTACAAGTGTTCGCGAAAGCACCGCGATACCTGGCAGGCCCCAGTGAGGATCGGCAAGGAGATTCAGGAGGGAGAGACGGTTCGGCGTGCTGAGATACATCAGGCCTGCGGGTTTGAGGATGCGGCGTGCCTCACACAGGGCCTGCTTGTGATCACGCAGGTGCTCTAGGACGTCTTGGAGGATGCAGGCGTCGAAGGCTTCGTCGGGGAACGGGAGGCGCAATAACGAGGCCGAGGCGACGCGTGCATGCGCTTGCCGGAACCGGGGAACGCGCAACTTCAGCGCATCGATGTCGATGGAAGTTACCTCGGCTCCGGCACGTGCAAGTGCAGCCGTAGTCCCTCCCACGCCGCAGCCGAGGTCGAGTATCCGTGCTCCCCCGAGCGTCATGCGGCGCCCGAGGAAAAGGGCGATAGGTTTGCCCCGCAATTCCGCCGTCTCCACTGCCCGCTGCCACCGGACGGCGTTTGGGTGTCCCGGATCGATGTGGAACGACCGCGTTCGTACTTCCGTTCGTGTCCTGCTTACTTCCATGATACCTTCCTGAATATACCAAATACAAACAGGAGGGGAGAAACGATAAGATATACCGTCTCCAGGATCGGTACGAAAAACGCCGAAATCGTGCGGAACGTCTTCTTCCCACCCGTCGAAGCGAACAGAGCTGAGATCGGTCGGACGAGAAAAACCAGTGCGGCTGCGGGAAGCAACAGGACCGTGGCGTATAGCAGGTTGACAGTGATGGCGAGATACAGGCTGCAGACGACCACCAGGCTTTCCGCGACCTGCCAGAGAGCGGGAATCCAACCCGGCCAGATGGAGTAGCGGCGTGAGGCGGAGAAGTGCCGTTGTTTCTGGCGAAAGAAGGCTTTCCAGCTCGTCGGCGCGCCGGTTGGTACGATGCTGTCGGTGCGCAGGCACACCCGGATTTCCAGCCCTTTTCTCGCCATGTTCTGGACGAGGAGGTCGTCATCGCCGCTCAAGGGGCCTGCGGTGGCCTGGTGCTTCCCCGCTTCTTCGTATGCCGACCGCCGGTACGCGATGTTCCTGCCCACGGCCATGTAAGGCATTCCTGCGGCCGCCATGCCGGCCATGAGCGCCTGGGTCCGGATGTTTTCGTAGCACGTGAACAGGGACAACACGCCGCGACCTGTCTTTACCGGAGAGAGTCCGAGGACGACATCGGATGAGTTCAGGGCGTGCGCCATTTCCCTGATCCAGTTCGGCAGGGGAAGGCAATCGGCGTCGGTCAACAGGAGCATGTCGTGTTTCGAAGCTTCAATGCCTGCCTGGAGGGCGTTACGTTTCGGACTCATGCCCGGCTGCAATTCCGTGATCCGGATGATAGCAGCGTTGGAATTGCGGTTCTTCCAATCGTGCATGATTTCGTAACTTCGGTCGGTGGACCGGTCGTCAACCAGGATGAATTCCACCAGGTGTGACGGGTAATCCTGCTCTTCCAAGGCAGTCAACAGGGACGGGAGGATGTCTTGCTCGTTGTGCGCCGCCACGACGATGCTCACGGGCACGGGATCGTATTCTTTCCGCTCGCCCTGTTGTTTCTTCCTGATGAAGAACCCCAGAAGCAGGGGTATAATCACAGCCGTAAAAAGGCTGGAGACGAAGACAACAGCGTGCCAGTTCATGCGCCCGCCCGTCGTTTTTCCAGCTCGGCTTCCAGTACCCGTAATGCAAGGGACGGATTCGCTCGGCCTGCCGTCGCTTTCATGATTTCGCCGATGAAGAAGCCGCGCAACGCCGTCTTCCCGGAAATGTATTCCTCGACCAGGTCGGGATGACGATCCAGTATGGTCGTAACGACGGGAGCAATGATATCGGGGGTCGAAATCTGGGTCAGGTCTTTTCTCTCGAGAATTTCTCGGGGATGCGCGTGCTCCCGAAGCATTTCCAGAAAGACTTCGCCCGCCGTTCTTGCCGTCAACGTCGCATTTAGCATCCGGTTGACCAGGAATGCGAGGTGATCAGGAGGAACCGGAAAACCCGAATCCGCAGGTTGCTTCCTGAAGGCATGTAACACTTCCCTGGTCGTCCAGCGGCAGAGGAGTCTGAATGCTTCGGGTGTTTTTTGCTGAAGGTGGGAAGCTGCCTGCTCGTAGTAATCCGCCAGGGTCTTTTCCGCGGTGAGAACGCGGGCGTCATAGGCCGGGAGGTGATAGCGGTCCATTATACGCTCGCGCCTTGCGGCCGGGAGTTCAGGCTGGGTCGCCTTGATCGAGTCGATGAGTTCTGGCGATATCGTGAGAGGAGGCAGGTCCGGGTCCGGGAAGTAACGGTATTCGGACGTGGTTTCTTTCGATCGCATGGGGACGAGTCGGTTTGCCGCGTCGTCCCAGGAAAATGTGCATGGCCGGATGAACGTATCTTGCCGGAGCAAGGAAACCTGTCTCTCGATTTCATGCGCCACCGCCGTCTCGACATTGCGGAGGGAATTCATGTTTTTCAGTTCGGTCCAGGTGGAGGGGATCGCGCCACCGGGTCGCCTGACCGAGATATTGGCGTCGCATCTCAGTGAACCGGTTTCCATTTCTCCATCGCTGATGCCGAGGTAGGTTACGAGTTGACGAACGGTTGCAAGGAAAATCCGGGCCTCTCGTGGGGATGTAAGGTCCGGCTCGGTAACGAGCTCGAGCAAGGGGATGCCGCAACGGTTGAAGTCGAGCTGAACGCCGTCGCTGTTGTAAAGCGATTTTCCAGCGTCCTCTTCCAGGTGAATACGTGAAATCCCGATCGTCCTTGTCTTTCCCGTGTCGAGTTCGATATCGAGTCGACCGTTGTAGCAAAGGGTATCGTGGAACTGCGTGATCTGGTATCCCTTGGGTAGATCCGGGTAGAAATAATTTTTCCGGGAAAACGTGGAGACCGGTTGGATGGATGCATTCAGGGCCAGGGCCAAGCGGAGGGTGTGCTCGATCATCACGCGATTTGCTACGGGCAAAGTCCCGGGATGCCCCAGGCATACAGGACACGTCAAAGTATTGGGGGGAGCGGATGCATCGAGGGGACACGAGCAAAACGCCTTCGTTGCCGTCCGTAGCTGAACGTGAACTTCCAGTCCGATGAGCGCTTCAAAACTGCCCTGCATGCCGTGATTTTTTTTCCTGATAAATCTTCGTCGCGAGAAAATATAGAGTACGGGCGCTCCCCTTCAAAATGCCTTTAACAAGACGATACGAGCTCGCGGCAGAGGAGGTGAAACGGGCGCGGGAATCTGGGTTGGAAAGGCCCTAGAAAAAAAGTAATTTTCATTTCCCGGGAACTTCGGGATGCGAACGTGGCGAAATTTGGTATACGCGCCAGACTTAGGATCTGGTGGGGTAACACCCATGGGGGTTCGAGTCCCCCCGTTCGCACACGTCGTTGAGAAAAAAGTGTCAATAGAGGAGATATACGTGGAAATCCTGATCAATTCCAAAACATCATGCGAACATGAACTCGAGTTGGTGGTGCCCGCCAGTGAATTGGAACCGCACTTCGAGAAATTTTACAAGAAATACAAGAGAGACCTGGCCATACCGGGGTTCCGGAAAGGTCGTGTCCCGATGAAGCTTATCAAGAAGAGGTTTGGAAAAGCCATCGAAGCCGAAGCGATCGATGAAATCATCAACGACTTCTTCAAGCAGGCAATGGAGGAACGGGACATAAAGCCGATCGGTCAGCCCTCTCTCAAAGATCTCGACTACAAGGAAGGACAAAATCTGACCGTTAAAATTTCTTACGAGACCGGGCCGGAACTTGAATTGAAGAATTACAAGCGACTCCAGCTCGAGAAGATCGTGCACGAGGTAACTGAAGAAGAGATCGAAACCAGGATCGAGGACTTGCGGGAGCGAATGGCGAGTTTCGAGGAGGTTGAAAAACCCACGGACGAGGATTTCATCGTGACCTGTGACATCGAGTTGTTCGCCGATGATGAAAAAAGCGAACCGGAGAAACGCGAGAACATGCGTCTCGATCTACGTGACGAATCCATGCATCCCGACTTGAAAGCGGAAATCCTCAACATGAAAGTCGGGGATGTTCGGGAAATTGAATTAACGTATGATCCTGAAGAAGAGGACGGGGAAATCGCCGAAGGTGAGAAACCGCCGGAGCCGCGCGTTGAGCGGATGCGTGTGGCACTGAAAAAAGCGGAGAAGATCGTTCTACCGGATGTGGACGAGGAATTTGCCAAGCACGTATCCCAGGGTAAGTGCGATACCGTGAAAGAGCTGCGGGAAGACTTGCGCAGTCGTATTGCAGCGTACTACGAGGAACGTGCCGAGGAAACCCTGCATACGCAGATCATTGAAAAGATCGTAGAAAACAACCCCTTCGACGTTCCGGAATCGCTCGTCAAGGTGATTACGGACG
>JAJRXL010000215.1 GCA_024276335.1 Bacteroidota bacterium | reverse complement strand
TCACCGCTCGTGTTGACGGTCTTCCCCAGGTTGACCGGTTTCCCCCACGTGCCGTCCGGCTGTCGGTAACTCACGTAGAGGTCGCTGCCTCCGAATCCTCCCAGGCGCTCTGAAGCGAAATACAACTGCGATCCGTCCGGGGTCACGCACGGGTGGGCGTCCCATTCCAGACTGTTGACAACCGGTCCCAGGTTATTGATGTCGCGCCACTGATTCCCGCGAACCGTCGCCGAGTACAGGTCGCAATCCCCGACGCCGTCGGGGCGGTAGCACTGCCCGAAATACACGGTTCCGTGAAGCACATCGTACGAAGTGGCTCCGCGGTTGGCGGCGCCCGGCAGTGCTTCCACGGCGGGGGCAGCTTCTTCCCATTCCCGGTCCGAATACCGGGCAATGTAAATATCGTCGCGCCTGTCCATGCCCAGTGCGGGCGGACGGTTCGAGGTGAAAATCAAGGCGCCGCCCGAAGGCGAGATGACCGGCGCGTAATCATCGTACACCGAGTTCACGCTTCCCGGAAGAAGCTGGAACTCCAGGTTCCCCACAACCGGCGCGTAGATCGAACGACTTCCGCCACAGGAAAGAAAAAACCCGCCAACGAGAAGACATGAAAGGAGCACCATCATCCTTCGATTTCCATGCAAATTGCGCTTCATCGTTAGATCCTCACCTTGAGAAAAACGGAAAACCGCTGTGTATCGACTTTCCACGTGGGGTGCTCCGAACTGACCGCGGTCAGGGGCAAAACTGCGGAGAGCTCGGGAGCGATAATCACCCGTGGTGAAAGGATGAACTCGTAGCCGACCCCGCCGTACACGCCGAATCCCGGCTGGTCGCTGCCGGGAATATCCTGCTCTTCCAACAACGTGTAACGACTCGAGCCATCGTAATACGTCCAGCCAGCGGTCAATATCTCCTCGACGTGATCGTAACGCGTTGTGACGGGGATACGAATATCCAACCCGACTTGGCTGTAGAGCTGACTCCCGCCAATGAACGAGGCGACAATCGGCGTGAAACTGATGTACGACAGTTGTACTTCGGACGAATTGCGATACTCGACGTCTGCATCGGGATCATCGCCGACAACCACGGAACTGCGTGTTCCCGTCCTTTCAAAACTGCTGCTGAAATCGACGTACGTGAGCTGTGCTTTCACCGCAAGGTGAAGCTTCGGGAACTTGACAGAGAATTCCCCGCCGTACCAGAACATAACGCCCCGCGCGCCGGTAAACTCGCATTCACATGAAGGAGAGAAACTCCCCTGGTGGCGAAACGCCTGCGCTCCGAAACCGGCGGACACCAGGTACCAGACCGGGCGGGCGGAGAGGATGTCACTTTCGTAGGGCTCCAGTGGTTGGATTGCCGCCCGATCGGGGAGAGGATGCGCTCGCCATTGGCCGAATACGGCCTGGCAGAACAATACGAGAAAGCATGAGACGAGAATGGTTGTTTTCATAATAATCCGGCCGCTACTTCGACAGCAAGACACGCTGCGTGAGGAGGCTGTTCCCGGTTGCCAACGCAATTGTATATACGCCGGCGGGCAGGTCATCGCCCGGAAGGGTAAATTGGTATTTTCCTGCATTTTTCCATCCCTTGTAGAGCAGCGTCACACGCTGCCCCAAGGTATTATACACCGCGATACGCACATCCTGTCCGCGGGGCAGGACAACGGAAAAGCGCGACGTCCGGGTGAAAGGATTTGGAAAGGCCGGGCTCATCGTGACCGCGGATCGGCGCGGGATTGCCCTCGTGTTCAACGGCGTGTTCTTTTTCCGGAGCAGGAATCCGGGATTCAACGTGTACGCGTCGTGGTACTCGAAACCATAAACGATAGCGCCTACCCCGCTGCCGCTGCTCGTGCTTACCTGGTGCGTTCCGGGATGAAGGAAGAACCGGCCGTAGAGGTAATTCGATCCCGGTATGCGGTGAAAACTGGAATCCGGAGGCAAGGTCCCGTCGATGGTGACCGTGCCCAGTGCACCTTCTTCGATAACCACGTTAACGAAAGACGAGTCAAACCGCCCGAGCGGTCCGGTCCCGAAGCCGTGGCACGCCGGGAAGCGGTCGGTCGGCGTCAGGTACACCATCGACGCGTCCCCGTAATGATTGCCGATGGAATCATGTTCGGCCGAGGCGGCAAAATGCGCCACCAGCACCGGCTTGTCGCTCTCGATGACGAGCGGTTCCGTTGCGATTCCATCCAGCATCTCACCGGCCATGAGCACGTACTGCGGGATGCCGTTTATCTCGATATGCGTGCTGTCTTCCACTGGCGTGATGCGGTACGGATCGCCGTTCAGGCGCGTCAGGAAAGGCACGAGGACGTAGGAAGCGCCCAGGTACATGTTCGGTATTACCTGTTCAAAATGCGGATTCAGGTACCCGCGAGCGCCGTTCGGCACCCATCCCGTTTCCACCCCGCTCACGACAACAATCGGCTTGTTCGATTGCACCAGGCTTCCGCTCAATCCGCCCGCCTTGCCCGCGAACGCGGCGCGTTCAACGTAGTAATCGCCCCGCTTGTAAATGAGGGTGTAAGGCACCCCTCCCGGGTGTTTCGTTTCCGTGTCGAGAATCGGTGTGATCGTGACTTCCGTCTTGTCTTCCGTGGCCACGATGACAGCGTATTCCGTCGGATCATCAGAATGGTTGTACGCGAGGAGGCGGTACTCCCTGCCCAGGGCGTGCGTCGGCAGCACAATCGAGGCGTCGCTGTGGCGGCCGCTAAAGTTGCCCATGTACAGCGCGATGGGATTATCAGATACGACGTGAACACCGTACGGGTACATCCTGCCGATGCTGGCCATGCTGTAACGGTCCGGCAGTATAATCATCCTGACCGTCTGGGCGGGCACGTACACGGACTGGAACGTCTGGGACGCGGGATCTTCGTACACCTTCACCACCGCGTCGTTTTCCGCGTACATCATCAACAGCGGCTGGGGCGCGGTAACACCCTGGCTGTTCGGCGGAATGGCCACCCAGAAATCCGTTCCCCTCGTATCGATGCCGTTCTGAATACAAGAGGTCTGGAGCGGTATGGCCGGCAGGATCACTTCCTGCGCGCACTGTTCTCGGACGCGGCCGGCGCTCGACGACAGTTCGGCGCGAAACCGGACGGTATCCGAGACGGTTTCCGTCAAGGCGCGCACGGTGTATTGCACCGTCGCGGCCTGACCCGGGGGCAATGGATCGGGAGTAATCGCTTGAACTGCATTCCCGCCTACAAGGCCCAGGCGCGGAGGAAGATTTATCGTCACTGTCAGGCCATACAAGTTTGCGGCGCCGGTGTTCGTGACCCGGACGCTGATGGTAAACGGATTGGGATTGTATTCAGACTGTGCCGAATCGAGGTCGAGGGTTATCCGAGCGCCGCAATCGAGTTCCGCGCGATAGGTTTTGACAGCCTCGATAAACGTCGACGACCGGCAACTATCGGCGAGAAGCCCAGGTGAAACAAAGCGAACGGGTATGCTCGTGTTTATATCGATGGGCGAAAGCGACGGGGTCAACCGCCATGTCGCTATCGCAAATTGACCGACATATATATCAGGCAAAGTCTTGCGCGCTATTTCTCCGGGAATCAGCGTCACACCGGACGGCAGGGGACCGATCTCCACAACCGGTTTGCGTACCATCACGTTGCCGGTGTTGATGACACGCGTCCTAACGACGAAGGGGTCCGGTTCATAGGAGGCGGTGATATCGTTGAACCGGACGGAGTCCGTCGCCGTGCAGACCATGCTGATGCCCTGCCGAACAACGTACCCGTAATCCGTAACGACGACGAGGGAATCGCCGGGAGCGACGCTTCTCTCGTTCCACTGGAGCATGACCGCCCTGTCTGGCATGGACAGTCCGCTCGGCGTGTAGTTCCAACCCACCGCGCCCAGGTAACCGCCGTACTGCCACCGCCCCACCACCATGTAATCCGGCTTAACCAGCCCCGGTGCGTTCAATCTTCCCCTTACGTGCAACGTGGATCGAGCCGACGTGACCACGAACGAATCCGGGACCGCCGCTCCACGAAACCCTCTCTCGCGATCCTGCATGACCCGCCGAACCGCGAGGTCCGGTCCGTCATCGTTGTCGAGGAGAACATCCAGTAGGTACAACGCGCCGACCGGCAAGGGAACCGGCGTAGTATTCTTGACGACCATTCGAATCCGAACGAAGGCATAGTTCCTGTCCGCGCCGGGAATGAAGTACTGTGTAAGCTTCACGTCGCCTTCCCGGTGCGTAAGCGTCGTCCGGAAGACAACATCGTTACCGTATAGCTCCGCCCGTCCACGGGGCATGGGAATCGTCCCCGCAGGAGGTTGTGGCCCGCGCAGCGAATTGTTTGTCCATACCGTTCCATCGAGAAAGATATTCGTGAACGACGTCATTCCGTCGTTGCGCAGGAACAGAAGCGGACGATCGCCCACGGTTTGAACGGCAAACCTTCCGCTCGACCTGTCTACCACCACGCGAATGAGGTCGTTTTCCGCCCGGACATGGCGAACGGGATCGAAGACGAACGTCTCCCCGCTTTTCCCTTCCCGGTTTTGACTCCACGCGGAACCGCAAACGAGAAGTATCCAAAAAAGAAACCAGGCTGTTTTTATTTGAAACGTCATGATATACCAATCAGGAGGTTACGTCCAATGAATTCACACCGCTGGAAGTGCAACATCAGATGATGAGGTACATGGAATATATTCAAGATGAAGGGCAATGACAAAACAATTGCAAGGAAACAGCCGGCTGCAGAGTGACACATCAACAGATGCGCGGCAACTGCTCCCCCACCAGCATGTCCACGATGCGCCACGTACCCAGCCGCGTGCGCATGGAAACGAGCCCGGGGTCTTCGCGCACTACCCGCCCTATGATCGCGGCGTTCCTTCCCAGCGGGTGCTTCTTTATCGCCTTCAGGACGTTCTCCGCGGCGCTCTCGTCCGTGGCCACGAGCGCTTTTCCTTCATTCGCCACGTAGAGAGGGTCCAGACCCAGCAGTTCGCATGCGCCCGCCACTGCGGGATCGACGGGAATGCGATCCTCGTGTACCTTGATACCGACACGTGACGCGACGGCGAATTCGTTAAGCGTCGCGGCCAGTCCTCCACGGGTCGGGTCGCGCATGGCATGAACCCCCTCGCCCCCGGCATCGACGATACACCGAACCAGTTCGTTCAACGGGGCGGTATCGCTTTCCACCGGCGCCTGGAACGCAAGTCCTTCGCGCTGCGAAAGGATGGTGATACCGTGATCCCCGATAGTGCCGCTGAGGATCAGGACGTCACCCGGCTGGAGGTTTCCGGAAGAAATCGAGAGCCCGCGCTCTACGATGCCGATACCCGTGGTATTGATGAAAACCTTGTCGCCCTTCCCCTTGTTCACAACCTTGGTATCACCGGCAATAATCGTGACACCCGCTTTCAATGCCGCCGCGCGCATGGATTCCACGATCTTTTTCAACGTCTCCAGCGGCATGCCTTCTTCGAGAATGAAACCGGTGGTAAGGAACAGCGGCGTCGCGCCGCACATGCACACATCGTTCACCGTGCCGTTGACGGCAAGTTCACCGATATCGCCGCCGGGAAAGAACAGCGGGTCCACCACGAAGGAATCGGTGCTTACCGCAACGCGGACGCCGCGTATTTCAACGACACCCTGGTCGTCCTGGCGATCGAGAACGGGGTTTGCAAAGGCCCACAGGAAGAGCTTCCCGATGAGATCGTTCATCATCTTTCCGCCGCTTCCATGCGCAAGTTGTATCGTGTCGTGCCGGGTTATGGGAAGGGGACACCGGCCGAAAGAATCAGGCGAAAGTCTGTCAGGTATATCAGCAGTCATGGATTTTGGCCTGCCGGTGATAGGAGAAGTAGGCGGCGCAAGCGCCTTCCGAGGATACCATCGTTGCGCCCAGCGGTGTGCGCGGGGTGCAGGTAGTTCCAAACGCCGGACATTCGTGGGGTTTTTTCAATCCCTGGAGCACAAGACCGCTGAGGCATTCCGGCGGTTCTTCCACTTCGCGACCGCTCTCCTCGAACAGGATTTCAGCGTCGTGATCGCGAAACTCCGGGCGCAGCTTCAGGCCACTAACAGGAATGGTGCCGATACCCCGCCATTTCCGATCGGCTACTTCGAACACGCGGTTGACGAGCTCCTGCGCGGGCCGGTTCCCTTCACGCTTCACGACGCGGGAGTACTGGTTCTCGACTCTCGCCTGTCCTTTCTCAAGCTGCTTTACGACCATCAGGATCCCTTCCAGGATGTCCACGGGCTCGAACCCTGTAACGACAATCGGGACCCCGTGCTTCTCCGCGATCGGCTCGTACTGCTTCCACCCCATGACCGTGCAGACGTGACCTGCCGCGAGGTAGCCCTGGACGCGGTTCGCGGGCGACGATAACAGCGCCTCCATCGCGGGCGGCACAAGGACGTGCGAAACCAGAAGGGAAAAATTCTTCAGCCCCTGCCGGTAAGCCTGCCACACGGCCATGGCATTATTTGGAGCGGTTGTTTCAAAACCGACGGCAAAGAACACGACGCGTTTTTCCGGGTTCTCCCGCGCGATACGCACGGCGTCGAGCGGTGAATAGACTACGCGCACGTCCCCGCCCTCGGACTGTACCATGAAGAGATCCTTTTCCGAGCCGGGCACCCGCAGCATATCCCCGAAGGATGTAAGAATGACCCCGGGCTTCGAAGCAATGGCGATGGCCTTGTCGATCTGTTCGAGAGGTGTGACACACACCGGGCACCCCGGCCCGTGCACCAGTTCAATTTCCGCTGGCAGAAGCTGGTCGATGCCATTCTTCATGATCGAATGCGTCTGCCCTCCACATATTTCCATGATCACCCACGGCTTCGTCGTCACGGCATGGATTTCCCTGACGATGGCTTTCGCCAGCCGGGGATCGCGAAATTCATCGAGATACTTCATGGTGAGACTTCCCCTTCCCTCTCTTCGTCTCCCGTATCGAGCGGCATTCCAAAGATATCCGTGCCTTCCTCCGCCGCCGCCTTTTCCAGTTCCGCCCAGAGCTCGTACGTCTTTTGCGCTTCTTCCTCGTCAACCACCCCGATGGCAAACCCGGCATGCACCAGTGCATACTGGCCCACCCGGATATCCGGCACGTATTCAAGGCAAGCGGTATTGATCGTCCCCGCATAATCGAGCTTGCCCATCTTCATACCCGCTTCGTCGTATATCTCGATCAATTTACCTGGAATTGCTAAACACATAACCTCTCCTGAGACTGTTTACTGAGCACATGTGAGAACCGCGGGTCATTTCGTCGCCGGTGATGTGTGGAGACCGGCGATAACGGCCTGCCCCAGAGCCAGACCGCCGTCATTCATCGGAACGACACCGTGTGTTAGTACCTCAAATCCCTCCTCCCGCAATCTCGTTACTATATAGGTAAAAAAGAATACATTCTGAAAGACACCGCCGCTCAACGCGACCTTGTTCATTCCCGTCGCCTCCCGCCCATTTTTCGCCAGTCGCACGAATATCTCCGCCACTGTCATGTGGAACACGGCCGCGATGCGCGTCAGCGGGACGTTCGTTCGCAGTTCTTCCACGATTCTTTCCACGAGGGGAGCCATGGAAAAGGAACCGGATACATCCATACCCGGAAGCGCTTCCGCGTAAATTGCGGATTCGCCTCCATCCGCCATCATTTCCAGCTCGATGGCCGCCTGGGCTTCGTAATTGACCGTTTCCCGGATGCCGAGAATGGCGGATACGGCATCAAACAAGCGACCGCAACCCGATGAAACGGGTGCATTTAGACCCCGATCGATCATCCTGAGGATAACAGGCAACTCCCCGCGGTGCCTGTCGATGACCGGGAGGGGAAGCTCCTCGATTTCCCGCCCGAAAGACGCGTACAGGTAGCTAACCGCCATGCGCCAGGGCTCACGAATCGCCGCCTCGCCGCCGGGCATAGGTATTGGTTCCAGCCAGGAAAACCGCGTGAATCCCCGCGCATCCCCCGCCAGCACTTCCCCGCCCCAGATCGTTCCATCCGTGCCGTACCCGGTGCCGTCGAGAATTATTCCGATCGTTTTCTCGTCAACACCGTTTTCCGCCTGGACGGAAACGAGATGTGCATGATGATGCTGCACAGCGACACGTGGAAGGTCCTGTTCCATCGCCCACTTGGTGGAAAGGTATCCAGGGTGGAGATCATGGGCTATAACCTCGGGCTCGATTTGAAGAATGCTCTTCAGATAGTCGATACTGTGTCGATAGAACTTGAACGCGGCAGGATTGTCGAGATCGCCGATGTGCTGGCTGAGAAAGACCGCGTTCTCCCGTGTAAGGGCAATCGTGTTCTTCAGTTCACCTCCACAGGCGAGAACGGACCGTGATATTTCCCCCTGAACATACAGGGGAACCGGAACAAAACCCCGCGACCGTCGAAGCAAGCGGACTTTTTCGCCGGCGACGCGGGCCACCGAATCGTCGCAGCGCTGAAGTATTTCCCGGTCATGGAGCAGGAAATAGTCCGTCAGCGGCGCGAGGCGCTCCAGCCCTTCGCTGTTGCCGATGGCAATCGGCTCCTCGGAGTAATTTCCGCTGGTCATGACGAGGGCGTCGAAGTTCTCCCGCATGAAAAGGTAGTGCAGCGGCGTATAAGGCAGCATGAAACCGAGGTACCTGTTGCCCGGTGCCACTGAGGGCGCAATGTCGCTATCCGCGCGCGCGCGCAAAAGAACGATGGGCCGGGTGGGTGACGCCAGAAGCGCTTTTTCTTCTTCTTCCATGTGACAGAAGCGTTCGATCGTTTCGATGTCCGGCGCCATCATGGCAAACGGTTTATCCACCCTTCCCTTCCTGCGCCGAAGTTCACGGACCGCGACCTCGTTGAAGGCATCCACGGCAAGATGGAAACCACCGAGTCCACGGATGGTAACGATGTTTCCAGCTCTCAGAAGTTCGACAGCGCTTTGCACCGGGTCGTCAGTTGCAATCACCACACCGTTGCGCTCCCGCAGCTCCACCTTCGGCCCGCAAGCCGGGCAGGCGTTGGGCTGGGCGTGAAACCGCCGGTCGGCAGGATCGTAATATTCGCGCTCGCACTCCGGGCACATGGGGAAGACGCGCATGGACGTATTCGGGCGGTCGTAAGGAATTCCCGCCGTTATGGTAAACCGCGGTCCGCAATTCGTGCAGTTGATGAAGGGGTAGTGATACCGCCGGTCGGCAGGATCGAACAGTTCGCGCAGGCAATCCGCGCAAATGCTCATGTCGGGAGCTATCAACGTCGAGGCCGTCGTATTATCGGTGCTCTCGATAATCGAAAAACCGTCCTCGTGATTCAGGGGGATTTCCCGTGCGGAAAAATCCACGATACGGGAAAGAGGTGGCGCTTCCTCGCGCAATCGCCTGCTGAAGACCTCCACCTGATCGGCGGGGCCCTGCGCTTCAATGACAACGCCTGCACTGGTATTGTTCACGAATCCGGCCAGGTTCAATTCCCTGGCCAACCGGTACACGAAGGGCCTGAAACCTACGCCCTGGACGATACCGTTGATATGAAATCTATAGCGACAATGCAACATTGAAAGCTTAACCCTAGTAGCGCGGCCCTCCCGATTCAGCGGTTCATATGCGGTGGGAGTCTGCCCCGCATTCATTTCGCGGACATCAAACCGCGATCGGAATCACGCGCCGCGCTTTTTCTCCGCCACGAATTTCCTAAGCCAGGCAAACCACGACTCCAGGCCTTCTCCGATCCGGCAGGAAACATCGAATATCCTCAGGTCGTTGTTGATCGAGCGCGCGTTGGCTTTTACTTTTTCCATGTCGAAATCGGACGTCCCCAGGAGATCGATTTTATTGATGACCATAACGGATGAACGGCGGAACATGGCGGGGTACTTCAGCGGTTTGTCATCGCCTTCCGTCGTGCTGATAACCACAACTTTCAGGTCCTCGCCGAGGTCGTAGCTGGAAGGACAGACAAGGTTGCCGACGTTTTCGATGAAAAGGAGGTCCATGTCTTCGACGTCGAGTTCGGGCAGAACCCTGCTGACCATCCTGGCGTCCAGGTGGCAAGCCCCACCGGTGATAATCGGCCGGACCATCCTGGCACCAGCATGAGACAGCCGGACGGCGTCGTTATCGGTCTGCACGTCACCCGCGATCAGGCCGATCCTCAGTTCGCCGGCCAGCGCCCCGATAGTTTTTTCCAACAGCGATGTTTTTCCCGAACCTGGCGAGCTTACGAGATTGAGCACGGCTACGCCGTGCCGGTTCAGGATTTGGCGGATTTCCGCCGCAAGGCGATCGTTTTCCGAAAGGACTTTCTTTTCCAACGCGATTTTTTCGGTCATGGCCGCACCCGGAATTTTTCGCATGAG
>JAJRXL010000214.1 GCA_024276335.1 Bacteroidota bacterium | reverse complement strand
TGGTACTCCGTCCAATCCAGCCGTATCGCTCCCAAGACCGTGTACCTCGGGTCGGAGCGCATCCGCCTTCCACGCATGACCGATTTGCAAAAGAAAATCGTGGTCGGGGCGCCGGAGGAAATGGAAAAAATTCTCCACCTGCTTCGCACAATGCCTTTCATTCACCTGCGCCGGCAGATGGGACAGAACGACACGTTCAACCCCGTGGTCAACCTGTACATGTCGGTTGCGGACCAGAAAAACTTCCGCATCGCCTACATGTGGGGCAACACGATGTTTCCGCCCACCGGCCGCCCGGGACCGGAATTCACCATGATTCACATCCCGGACGAGCACCAGCGCCACCAGCAGGTTCTCGTCCTGCCCGAGTACAACCTCAACATCTGCGTGGGATCGGATTACATGGGCGAGGACAAGAAGGGATTCCTGCGCCAGGCCATGTGGGCCGCGGACGAGCAGGGAATGATCGGCCTTCACGCGGGAACCAAGATCGTCACCGCGCGCGACCGGAGGGACGGGAAGCTCAAGCGCTACGGCGTGTTCCTGTTCGGCATGACGGCCACGGGTAAATCTACCTGGTCCTGCCACCAGCTCGGGCTGGACGAGGGAGACGGGGAAAGGACGGAAGTCGCCCAGGACGACATCGTGTTCCTGCGGGAGGACGGATCCGCGTTCGGTTCGGAGAATAATTTCTATGTCAAGACCGACGTGATGCCCGACCAGCAGGAAGCCATGTACAACGCGCTGGTGGACAAGACGGCCCTGTACGAGAACGTCATGATCGACGCGAAAGGCGTGCCGCAGTTCCTGGACGAATCCCTGTGCGGCAACGGCCGGGCCATCGTGTTCCGGAGCAAGTTGCGAATCAAGCGCGGCAACAGGCTCGTCGGCATCGCCGCGCCCACCATCAACATCCCGACCCTGGAGGAGATCGACGGGTTGATTTTCGCGTTCATCACCCGGCGCAACACCATCATGCCCTTCGCGCAGGAGCTGACACCGGAGGAAGGCATCCTCGCGTACCTCTGGGGCGAGACCACGCTCAGCTACGCTTCCGACCCCGACCGGGCGGGCGAGTCCGTGCGCGTGGTGGGCACGGATCCGTTCATCGTGGGCTCCCGCGCGCAAAAGGTGAACCGCTTTCACGATCTCATCATGAACCTCGTGCACCGCTATCCCGGGAAAGTGCGTTTCCTCCAGTACAACACGGGCGGCATGGGCGAAATCATCGAGAAGTACGAGGAGGACGGCCGCAAGAAGAAGCGCATGGTGCGCAAGACGGAACGGGTCCCGCTCAATCTCATGGCAGCCATCCAGCGCGGGGACCTGCGCGGCACGAACCGCTACGAGAAAGGAATCCTGGGCGCGAAGTCCATCGTCTCGGTGGAGGGGGCCTCGCTCGACGAATGGGACGTGCACAAGATGTACAGCCGGGAACAGATAGATTACTACCTGCACGACCTTGTGGAAGGCCGCCGGAAGTTCACGGAGATAATCGCGAACGAGGGCCTGAAGCCGGAGATCGTGGCGGCGGCGGAGCGGAGTTTCCGCATCGATCCCCTGCGCAAGGATCGCGGGCGGATTGCCGTGCCCGCGGATATTCCGGGCGGAACGAAAGAACAGCCGGTGGTTATCGTGAAGGATCAGCCCTCGTCGATGCGGCCCCGGAGACCGGGAAGCTGGAGGTGGAGGTAGAAGAGGGGATTTCGAATTTTGGATTTGACCTTGCCTGAAAATCCGGAC
>JAJRXL010000213.1 GCA_024276335.1 Bacteroidota bacterium | reverse complement strand
CGGAGAAGGAACGCCGGAGATCCGGTTCAGCAGCCGTCGCGTCTCCTTCGGCACGGTGGAAATCGGGAAGAGACGCGACACCACCGTGACCATCACGAACGTCGGTACCGACACGCTGAAAGTGGTGGAAATCCGCGGTAGCCAGTCCGACTTCAGCGCCAGGCCCGCCGCCTTTACACTGCCGCCCGGCGATTCATTCGTGGACACCTTGTCGTTCCATCCGACCGGCACCGGTAGCATTGCGGGTTACTTCACCTTCGCCAGCAACGCGCTCGTCCCCCTGGATACCATTTACGCGGAAGGAACGGGAAGTCCGCCGGTGAGCGTGGATGAGCCCGGCTCCGCCCGTATGTTCAGCCTCGGGCAGAATTATCCCAACCCTCTGACCGGCAACGCTGGGACCACGTACACCGCCATCCCCTTCGAGATTGCAAGGCAAGGCGCCGTGGAATTGACCATTTACTCGGGCATGGGGAAAAAAGTCGCGACCCTCGTTCACGAAACGCTCGACCCGGGCCGCTACATCGCGCGCTGGGCGCCGGACCGGACTGCCGCCGGCATCTATTTTTGCCGCCTCACGGTGAACGGGGTATCGAAGATCATCTCCATCGTGCTCGATCACTGAGCATACAAAAAGACATCACTCGATTCACAACGCGGGCCCGCCGGAAAGCGCTTTCGAGGGGCTTTGATGCCCGGGAGCGGCGGAAGTCGGGAGAAGTTCGTACTTTTGCTTGACGGGAACACGGCAACGCCGTTTTCCTGTCGCCCTCCCGTTTCGGGAGACTTTCGCCAGACAACAAGAAAAACACAAGGGACATTCATGGCCATTATTCTTGACGGATATTCACTCACCGTGGAAAAACTCGTGCGCATCGCACGCCACAACGAACCGGTGGAACTGCACCCGGATGCCCTCGCCCGCATAACGAAATGCCGGGCCATGCTGGAGGAAAAAATCCGGGCGCGGGAAATCATGTACGGGGTCAACACCGGCATCGGCGAGTTCTCCGAAGTCGTGCTTTCCGACGACCAGGTAAAGGAATTCCAGAAATACCTCATTTACAACCACTCCGCGGGCATCGGCGATCCGGCCCCGGTGGAATACGTTCGCGGAGCCATGGCCGGACGCATCAACGTTCACGCCCACGGCAATTCCGGGTGCCGTCCCGAGATTACCCTGACCCTGGTCGAGATGCTCAACAAGGGCGTCACTCCCGTGGTATGCCAGAAGGGTTCGGTGGGGGCCTGCGGCGATCTCGCGCCCATGTCGCAGGTGGCGCTGCTCATGATGGGCGAGGGCGAAGCGTTCTACAAGGGAGAGCGCCTCCCCGGAAAAGTAGCCCTGGAACGCGCGGGCATCCCCGTGCCCGGTCTCCAGGCGCGCGACGGCCTCGCTACCATCAACGGCTCCAACCTGCTCACGGCCATGAGCGCAATCCACCTCTACGACATGAACCGCTGGCTGAAGCAAGCGGAAATCGCCTGCGCCATGAGCCTGGAAGCCCTGATGGCGAACCTCAAGCCCTACGACGTCCGGTTGCACCGGTTGCGGGGATTCCCCGGCGCCGTACGCAGCGCGCGGGCCATCATGTCCTGCATCGAGGGCAGCGACCTGCAGAAAGGAAGGCTGAAAACCAAGGTCCAGGACGCGTATTCCATGCGGTCGAGCCCGCAGGTCATCGGGGCGGCTCACGATGCCGTCGCCCACGCCAGGACCCAGGTGGAGATCGAGCTCAACGGCGTCGGGGACAACCCCATCTTCCTGCCCGAGGAGAAGCTCACGCTGACCGGCGCCAACTTCCAGGGCACGCCGGTTTCCCTGCCAATGGACATGGCGGGTGTCGCGGTCTCCATGGTCAGCGTTCTCTCGGAACGGAGACTCAACCGCCTGCTCAATCCCGCGCTCAGCGTTGGTTTACCGGCATTTCTCACCAAGGGGGCGGGCATGTTTTCGGGCCTGATGCTCAGCCAGTACACGGCGGACAGCCTTATCGTGGAACAGCGTATGCTGGCCGCTCCCGCCGCCAACCAGTCCATTCCCGCCGCCGCCGACCAGGAAGATTTCGTATCGATGGGCATGAACACGGCCCTCAAGAACGCGCAAATCCTGGACAACGCATGCGGCGTCCTGGGAATCGAATTTATGGCTGCGGCGCAGGCGCTCGACTTCCGTGACTTTCAGCCGGGGAAAGGCGTCCGGGTGGCAAAAGACGTCGTGCGAAAGCACGTGGCACATCTCGATGTCGATCGCCCGCTCTACCCCGATCACACGACGATGAAGGAAGTCGTGCGCTCGTGCGAAATACTGGATGAAGTCGAAAAGGTTGTAGGGAGCCTGGAATAACCGGGGCCTTCTGTTCGTAATCGTCATTGCGCGCTTCCTTCTCGCTCGGAGATGGGAGCGTTGCGTTTTTCAGGACACCGGTTGATTCGGCACATCTTGCCCGATCCAGGGAATTGCGTCCAGGTCCGCGTTGCCGCCGGACAGGATGACTCCGACGCGTTCTCCCATCACATCGAGAGTCCCCTGCAAGATGGCGCCTAGTGTGACGGCAGCGGAAGGCTCCACAACGATTTTCATCCGTTCCCAGATAAGGCGCATGGCCCGTATGATATACGCGTCGTCCACCGTCACGATGCGATCCACGAAGGCACGTATGACGGAAAAGGTCATATCTCCCAACGATGTCAACAGGCCGTCCGCGATGGTGCGGGGGTTTTCCGAGGGGATAATCTTTCCCGCTTCCAGCGAGCGCCTGGCGTCGTCCGCACCGGAAGGCTCGACGCCGACGACGCGCGTATCCTCCGATATTCCCGCCACGGCCAGGGCTGTGCCGCTTATGAGGCCACCTCCACCGACCGGTACTACGATAGTATCCAGTTCCTCAACTTCCCGCAGGAGTTCGAGCGCGGCAGTTCCCTGCCCGGCTATAACAAGCTCGTCGTTGTAGGGGTGGATGAAAGCAGCTTCGGTTCGTTCCAGTACCTCCGCCAACATCTCCTCCCGCGCCTCGAGCGTCGGCTCGCACAAGGTGATTTCTCCCCCGTATTCCTGCACGGCAGCTCTCTTGGCACGGGTGGCGTTCTCCGGCATGACGATGTGAGCGGGAACGCGACGGATGCGGGCGGCCAGCGACAGCGCCTGGGCAAAGTTGCCCGATGAATGCGTGGCAACCCCGCCTTCGGTTACCTCCCGTTCCAGGGCAAGCACGGCGTTACAGGCGCCACGAAACTTGAACGCGCCTGTCTTCTGGAAATTCTCGCACTTGAAATACAACCGGGCTCCCGCCATGCGGTTGATGCCGTCGCTCGTTAGTACGGGAGTGTGATGCGCGAAGGAACGTATCCGTTCCGCCGCCAGCTCGATATCGTCGACCGAAAGCGCGGGTTCCCGGCTCATCTTGGTTTCACCTCGTGTCATTGTTTGAAGGGTTGGATGACCGGCTGGCCGGAACGGGCAAAAATCCGCGTCGGGATGGGGATAAATTTTGCCCTTCGCATCCTTCACCCATGAATGTAGTCATTTTTTCGAAATTCGAGGGTTTATTCTCCACCTGGGATGCGCGGTTTCGTTCCTGCACGCCTTCCTCGTAACTTGCCCCCGCAACCACCGTACACACCCGCATCTTAAAACGATCGTCTCTCAAATAAACGGGAGGTACACGTATGAGAAAGCTACGAAGCGCAGTGTTCGCCGTCGTGCTCATCGGCCTGACGAATGTAGTACCAATCCGTGCTACTCCGGCAGCCGTCGATTGGCCCATGGTTAGTCAAAACATCTCCAACGCTCTCAAGTCGGGCAATGACGGGCTCCGCCAATCGGCCATGCAGCGCATCATCCAGTACGAGGGACTCCTGGACGCTTCGGACATGGTCTTCGACCTGCTGAGTATTTTCCGGGACAACGAGGACGTGCGCATGCGGCAGATGGCACTTATCGCACTCTACAAAACACGCGATCCCTGGGCGATGAAGTTCCTCAAGCGACGCCTTGCGTTCGAGGATTCTCCCAGGTTTCGTTATCTCATAACCGCCATACTGATCGACACCGGAGAGTTGCCTCGGCCGATATCCATGAGCGCCAACAGTTGAAAAGATCGCGAGAAGACGAAGCGGCGCAGGTTGGCGCGCTTTTCGCTGGAGCAGCGGAAAGGCGCATCGTTGTTATAGCTGTGGGGAGCTGCGGGGCTATTTCCGTACGTGAGTCCCTTCTACCACCGCCGCCATTTCGCGCAGGGGTTGCCGCCGGTCATACGGAAGGCTGAACTCCTTGAACCCGATCTTTCCCTCCACGGTTTTCGCGTCCGCGATTTCCTTGAACACCTGGGGCGTGACATTCACCCACAGGATTTCGCCTCCGGCCCTGGTCCCCTGGTACCGTGCGTCCTCGAACCGGTACTGGTATCCGTCGACACGGAGCCGGACAAGCTTGTGCAGTAAGTTGGCCCAGCCCACCGATTTCTCCGTCCGGAAACTCAGCATGATCTCTCCCGGTTTGCAGGGCTCGTTCCCCTCGCACGTGTATTCCGCTCCCAGGCTGAGGCCGCTGATTACTTCATCGGTCTTGAGGTCCACCGGAGGCCACACGGCAACGCGCGTGGTGTTGCTCCGGCTGTCGTACGTTATTTTCACCGTAGGTCCTGTCGCGGAACACCCTGCCAGGATCAGTACCATCAAATAGACCGTCAAGTATCGCATGAATTACCCCAAGGCTTGTGCAGAATCAGTTTGATGCGACTCGCTGCGGATCCGGTCGAGAAACACCGCCGGGGGTCGTAGAACTTTCCGCTTCGCGTAATCGAAGAAGACGATGCCTGTCTTGACCCTGGCAATTTCTCTCCCCGTGGCCGCGTTGGTGATACGATAGTAAATTTCACAGTCAAGGGTGTCCGCAACGGCGCCCACTTCGATGACGGCCACGTCGCCGTAATATGCTTCAGAGCGGTACACGACCACGGCGTCAACCATAATGGTGCCGACGCCTTCAACATCCATTTCCGTGAATCCGAGCGTTTGCAGGTACCGGACTCGCGCTTCGTGGACCAGGGACAGGACAGCATCGTTTCCCAGGTGGCCGCCGTAATTGATGTCGGTAATGCGGATGGGAATTTCGGTGCGGAAAGGCAACCGCTCCGGCAAGTCGATTTTTTCTCTGCTCATGGCTCCTCCTTCCGGCTCACATGTGCCGATACTTTCAGAACAAGAAGGTCATTGAGGGATGTGCTCTCATCCGTCACAGAATAGCACTTTTTTTCACAACATGGCAATCATATATTATTCACAGGCAAGGATCGGATCTCTTCGGCAGTCCTCCCCGACTCTGAACGTACTACTTTTTCAGGAATAACATGACCATGAGATTACCTCATACCATTTTCGTGGCCTTCGTGTGTGCGGCGCTTTCCAGCACTACTGCCTTCGCAGCATCCCCCGGCGGGGTGGATACCGCGTTCGTGGAATCACGGTACGCCGAGGCAGCCAACCGCATTATCACCAGGGCCTTGTCCGACAGCACAGCCTTCGAGCGACTGGCTTACATGTGCGATACCTTCGGCCCACGTCTCAGCGGATCGAAAAACCTGGAAAACGCCCTGCGGTGGATCGAGAAAACCATGAAGAGCGACGGCCTGGATAACGTGCGCAGCGAGCCGGTCATGGTTCCTCACTGGGTACGAGGCAGCGAATCACTGGTCTTGCTCGAGCCGCGCCGTTCCGGCTTGCTCATGCTGGGGCTTGGTGGCAGCATCGGTACGCCGCCGAATGGCATAACGGCAGAGGCGATAGTGGTACGGGATTTCGAGGAACTGGAACGCCGGCGCGATCAGGCGCGTGGCAAGATCGTCGTGTACAACCCGCCCTGGAAAGGTTACGGCCGGACCGTGCAATACCGTACACGAGGAGCCATCGAAGCGGCGAAGGCCGGAGCCGTGGCCAGCCTCATACGCTCCGTGACACCCGTGTCGCTACAGACGCCACACACGGGCATGATGCGTTACCACGACAGCATCCCGAAGATTCCACACGCCGCCATCACGCTGGAAGACGCCGCAATGCTGGAGCGCATGCACCGGCGCGGCCAGAAGATCGTCCTCACACTGCGCATGGAGGCGCACACGTTACCCGATGCTGTGTCCCACAACGTTTTGGCTGAACTGCGGGGCACGGAGAAACCGGACGAGATCATCGTCATGGGAGGACATATCGACTCGTGGGACGTTGGAGACGGCGCCATGGATGACGGCGGAGGATGTATCGCGGCCTGGCAAGCAGTGAAATTGCTCAAGGAACTCGGGCTTCGTCCACGACGCACTATCCGCGTTGTCATGTGGACAAACGAGGAAAACGGCATGCGCGGCGGATTAGAATACTTCGATGCGCACAAGGAAGAAGTTTCGAAGCATCTGCTGGCCATCGAAAGCGACGCGGGGGTGTTCAAACCCCGCGGCTTCGGTCTGAGTGGAAACGACACGATCCGGGCAGTGGTCAAAGCCGTGGCACGGCTGCTGAATTCCATCGACGCCGGGGAGATCACGGATCACGGCGGTGGCGTGGACATAAGTCCCCTCATGCGGGCGGGTGTACCGGGCATGGGGTTGCGCGTGCACGGCGAGAAGTATTTCTGGTACCACCACAGTCCCGCCGACACCGTCGACAAGCTCGATCCCCATGAGATGAACTTGTGCGTGGCAGCCCTCGCGGTTATGGCCTACGTCGTTGCCGATCTGCCGGAGTCGTGGTTCTGAAATTCAAGGGAAGAGCGGACAAGGAGACCGGGAGACAAGGGGAAAAGGAGATTTTGGATTTTAGATGTCTCGAAGGCAAGTTGAACGTTATAACGTTGGAACGTTCGAACGTTTTTTCTTTGCGTCCTTTGCGGTTAAACCGGCTCGTGGCTCATTCGCCAATTCCTCGCACTTACCTCACCAGCAGCATCTTCCTTGTCATCGTGGTTCCGTCCGCCTCCAGGCGGTAGTAATACACGCCCCCGGGCAGTTTTCCCGCCTTGAATAGCCGGTGGTACGTTCCGG
>JAJRXL010000212.1 GCA_024276335.1 Bacteroidota bacterium | reverse complement strand
TTGTCATCAGGCAGGCTTCGCGGTCGACGCGTCGCCGACTCTATTCCGCAAGGTATGGAAAATCAGCAAAAGGATAATACCCGCAAATACGAGCGCTGCCATCCAGGCGATGGGAACCGGTTCGTCAAGAAAGCCGAATGTTTCGGGTGATGTCGTGCCCAGGTAGAGCATGAGGACAGCGAGGAAATTGTTGGTAAAATGCGCCGCGACCGCGGGCGCGAGGCTCCCGCTCCGGTAGTAAAGGTAACCGAGCAAAAAGCCGATCAGGGAAAGGTTCACAAGGCCCAACGGATTCATATGGTATAATCCGAACAATACACCCACAACGATGACGCTCTTCCATCCTATTCTTCTTTCCAGCGTCCTCTGCACGTACCCACGGAAAAGAACCTCCTCACAAATGGCCGGAGTAACCGCAACAACAATGATCATCCAACCCAACTCCAGGGGCGAGCGTGCGGTGAAGAGCGCGTTGTTCAAAGCCTGGATCTTTTCCGGGACGGGAAACAGCCGGTTCACGAGCGACCCGATGTACATGTTGACGGGGACGAACACCGCCGTGATCATGACGGCCAGCAACACCTGGAGTACCGACGCGGACTTCCAGCGAATATAGGCCCAGGCTTGCGAACTGTGCCATCTACGAACCAGGAAGATCGTCGGCACCATTAGGAGCAGGATTTGCGTGAGGAGAACAATTGCCAGGATGACGTGTTTTATACCAAGAAGCTGCTCGGAAACAAGCTCGATAGGTGAGGCTGTAGGTTTCGGCGGTCCCTTGAGGATTTCAGCCACCAGGGCCGCAATCGTGACCAGGATGGATTGAATGATAAAATACGCAGCCCCGATGAGGAGGAGGCCCATCACTGCCGCCGCAACGATATTCCTGCCGCCTTGCTCCCAGCTCCCGTCCAGGATCACGCCCGCCGAGGAGATGTCTTCCCCGTGACTTCCGACGTTGTCAGGCATTGCTTCTTATCGTGTTGAAATTCATGTAGCTATCGGGAATTCATTGCCCTGTCGGAGCGATGTTGTCGAGATCGACCGCGCCGCCCACGTCCGCCGCAGGCGGGGATTCGAATTCGCCCTTTCGCGCCCGCAGGTCAAAGTACATGACCGCCAGGTACACGGGTGTCACAACAAGGCTCAGTATCTCCGAGACACCGATGACGAGTCCGTATCCCCAGCCCAGGGATTTCAGTATTTCCACAACTTGCTGGGGCGCCATGGTATCGGGGCCGTTCGTCATCATGCTGAAATACTGCGCGATAAAGCCCCACAGGGCGATGAAGGAAACCGGCGCAACAATGACGGATATCGCGAATTGGGCAACGATGGAGAGGAGGATAACGATACCGAGAACACGCCACCAATTTCCTTCAACCAGGAACCAGCTCCGTCTGAACCCGTCGATCACGCCGGTATCCTCCCATGCAATCACTTGCAGAGCGAAGAGCCACCTTATGGCCAGAAAAATCGATACCGGGATGACGGCCAGGAAACCCAGGACGCCGAGGCCGATCATCGTGTCCATGTCATTGATCGCACCAATGATGAGAAAAACATACGGGATGATGATCAATGCCACGATCGCGGCCCCGTAGAGAATCTGCTGTCCGACCACTTTCCACCCCCGTCCCCCGAGCGCCTGCGTTAACGCTTCGGACCAGGTGATTTCGCCCTCTTCCATCTCCGTGCAGACAACAATGGTTGCCGCAACTTTTACAAACACGGAACCAAGGACCAGGAGTACCAGGGACAAGAGAAAGAGCAAACCGGATCCCAGGAAACTCGACACGATCTTCCACACCTCTATGTGTTCGAAATCACCCTGCGCCAGGATTTCCGCCAGGCCGCCAAAGAACATGTTAATCGCTATGGCAAGAATGATGACGATCGGCGCGATGACCACGACCGCGATAACAAGGTTCCGAAGACCGGTCTTGCCGATAAGGTTGAACGTGCGATTGAAGATATCGCTGAGATTCATCGGTGTAATGGCAACGCTCATGATAGCTCCGCGGATATTGGACAATGAAGAAGTGGCAGGAAATACTTTACTTTAAGCCTGCCCCCAACATAGGAAATTGCGTTCATTTACAAAAGGCGGGAGCCGCCGCGAAGGCCCAAACGGAGAAGCGTTTCTTCCCGCCCAACGTTCTGAACGACGCGAGGTGTTCGATCACGTTGAAGAGGAACGCATGCCCGCCGTGTCTTGCCAGAAATTGTACCGCGGGAAGTACAACAGGATGAGAAGCGCGGAGAGAAACAGGAACGGGTAAAAATCCCAGCGGTTTCCTCCGATGAAAAAGAGCACCACGCCCAGGATGGCGGGTACTTCGCACAAGGCGGTCACCATGATTGTGGTCCTGAAAAGCCTCCCTATTCGTTTCCCCACCGAGAGCGATGAATTAAAACGCAACATGGACGTGCGGATGTAACGAATACCGAAACTGACGGCAACAACAAGCGCAATGAAGAACCAGCGAACGAGGCTTGTCGTTGTCGAGTCATGTCCGTGCACGCCTCCTTCCTGCAATGCCATGATCTCCACGATAATCACGTAAAACACCATGCTAAACAATAAAGACGCACTCGTAATCATGGCAAGGCGGTACGTCTTTTTCAAATCCGTCGATAACTCCGATGGTTGCTCGAGTGTCATGCGCACAAAGTAAGAAAATGCGCGAAGGAGGGGAAATGAAAAATACTCCGGGAAAGAGACGGGCGCTCAAGGTAACGGGATACAGGGAGGGAGTTGGGGTTTCGAATTTATTCTTTCTCGATTGGACCGATGACAGGGGACGGAGGATGATGAATTTGAAAATTGAAATTTAGCGCTTCTTGATGGCGGGTGGAATTTCGGATTTTGTTGCTCGTGATCGCTGTCGAAATCGGTATCGGCATCGTGATCGTTACCGGATTAGATACTGTTCACTTTTGGTATTGGGCTTTAGATGTTTTTTTCCTTGCGCCCTTCCAAGTCCGCAAAACTCCGGCGGACTGGTTGTGCCCTCTTTATGTCCTTGGGGGAAAACTCAGAACGCCAAGATTTTACGTCCAGAGCGCAGAGGCTATGGAGATTGCTTTGGGCCTCTGGCTTTCGCAACGACATGAAAAAAATTCGTCAATCCGATAATTCGCCAATTCATTCAGCCTACAACTTTTCGCATCCAGAACCGCTCCATCCTTACCTGACCAGAAGTGCTTTTATCGAATGAACGCCCTTCCCCGCCCGCATCGTGATCAGGTACACACCCGCGGGTAACCCCGTGCCGTCGAACTCAAGTTCGTGGTAACCTTTTTCCTGTATCCCCTCGTGCC
>JAJRXL010000211.1 GCA_024276335.1 Bacteroidota bacterium | reverse complement strand
GGAAGATGCTTCGTTCTGGTTCGGTCGCCCGTTGGGTCTGGTGGCGGGGGACGGTTCCCAATTGCTCTTTGTGCTTCTGACCGGCCGCATACCACTACGGGCCTCGTCCATGCGCACCCGTCTCGAACTTACCGGATTGGATATACGCCAGCCGGCATCCCGTTGTGACTGAAGATCGATGATCGGCCACAGGTATGCGCGATTTCTTGCCATGGCAGCGACAGGGGTTTTCGGCGAGGATATTTCATCCGGCCGGGAGGTCGTTCCGGTACGGCGAAGGGCTCAACCACGGGTTGGAGGTCGGCAACCGGCCGGAGGGCTTATCAACCGGCTAATATTTTGCGCGAACTGTCGTAGCGGCGCAAACACAAGGTGAAGAATCGCTTGTTTTAGCCCCCGGAGGCCAGAAACCGCCTATTACGTATAAAATGGACATTAAACTGATTTTGTATAGTATTGGATTTTCCACTATCTTTCCCAGGGCATGTTTGTCCATCCTGCTGCCCGCATCAGTCATTAACGATTCACTATTCTCATGAATTGGTTTGTAAGGTTCTACAAGTCCTCGCCCGGCAAGAAGATTATCATGGCCGTGAGCGGGGTGATCTTTTTTGGTTTTGTATTCCTTCACATGTACGGTAACCTGAAGATGTTCATGGGAACCGAGCTTGTCGAAGGACTTGGGGTGTACAAGTACAAGATGGATGTGTACGCGGAACACCTGCGCACGTTCGGGGAACCGATCCTGACGTACGGCATGCTGTTGTGGATTCTCCGGTTTGTGCTTGTCCTGTCTCTCGTCTTGCACGTGACCAGCGCCGTGCAACTCTGGCTTATGAACAACAAGGCCCGTCCCCAGCGCTATGCGAACGCGTTGAAGTCGCAAGTAACCACGTTGTTTGCGCGCACCATGTATTACACGGGTCCTTTGTTGTTCTTGTACATCGTGTATCACATCCTTCACTTCACGACCGGTGATATTCACAGTTCCACACATATCGAGGGACAGGTGTACGGCAACGTGTACCATGCTTTCCAGACGTGGTGGATCGCGCTCATTTATGTTGTCGCCATGGTGATCCTGGGTTTTCACCTCCAACATGCCCTGTGGAGCATGTTGCAGACCCTGGGGATCAACAATCCCAAGCGAAACATGTGGAGGAAGCGCTTTGCCACCGCGTTCACGCTCATCATCGTCCTAGGATTCATCGCCGTTCCCATTGGTATTCAAACCGGAATTATTCCGGAACCGCACTATCAGCCAAATTCTACAGTAATAGCTTATCATGAAACTGGACGCTAAAATTCCACCGGGACCCCTGGCGGAGAAGTGGGATAACCATCTCAACACCATCAAGCTCGTGTCGCCGGCCAACAAGCGAAAGTACCGCATCATAATTGTCGGCTCGGGCCTGGGTGGAGCATCTGCCGCCGCGTCGCTGGCGGAACTCGGATATGATGTCGAGTGCTTCTGTTACCAGGACAGTCCACGCCGGGCGCACAGTATCGCCGCCCAGGGTGGTATCAATGCCACCAAGAATTATCCGAACGACAACGACAGCATTTGGCGTTTGTTCTACGATACCATCAAGGGGGGGGATTATCGCTCCCGGGAGGCGAACGTATATCGCCTGGCCCAGGTCAGCGCCAACATTATCGATCAGTGTGTCGCCCAGGGCGTTCCCTTCGCCCGCGAATACGGTGGGCAGCTTGCCAACCGTTCGTTCGGTGGAGCCCAGGTTTCACGCACGTTCTACGCGCGTGGTCAGACCGGCCAGCAATTGTTGCTCGGCGCGTATCAGGCCTTACAACGCATGATCGCCGCCGGGAAAGTTACCATGCATACGCGGACCGAGATGCTCGACCTCGTGCTCGTGGAGTGGCGCGCTCGCGGCATCGTCACCCGCGACATGGTGACCGGAGATGTGCGATCCTATGCCGCCGACGCGGTGGTCCTGGCTTCGGGAGGGTACGGGAACGTTTTTTTCCTCTCCACGAACGCGAAAGGATGCAATGCCACCGCCGTTTGGCGCGCACACAAGAGAGGGGCTGCATTTGCCAACCCGTGCTTTACGCAGATCCATCCGACCTGCATCCCTGTCTCAAACGAGTACCAGTCCAAGCTTACCCTCATGAGCGAGTCCCTCCGCAACGACGGCCGCATCTGGGTGCCCAAAGAGCCTGGCGACAAGCGTCCTCCCAACCAGATCCCCGAGGATGAGCGGGACTACTACCTCGAGCGGCGGTACCCGGCTTTCGGCAACCTTGTTCCGCGTGACGTCGCGTCCCGAAACGCCAAAATGGTTTGTGATGAAGGCCGCGGGGTCGGGATCAGCGGATTGGGCGTGTACCTCGACTTCAGGGATGCCATCAACCGGCTGGGAAAGAAAGTTATCGAAGAGCGATACGGCAATTTGTTCGAAATGTACGAGCGTATCACGGGGGAGAATCCCTACGAGGTTCCCATGCGCATCTACCCGGCTTCCCATTATACTATGGGTGGTTTATGGGTGGATTACAACCTCATGAACAATATCCCCGGTCTCTTCGTGATTGGTGAAGCGAATTTCTCTGATCATGGCGCCAATCGCCTCGGCGCCAGCGCCTTGATGCAAGGTCTGGCCGATGGATATTTCGTGCTACCCAACACGATAGGTGACTTCCTGGCTCTCCATCGCCCCGATGGCCTGAAGGCAGACCGGGATGAGTTCCGGACCGCAGAAAAGGAGGTAAAGGATAACGTCAAGAAACTCCTCTCCGTCAACGGATCGCGTTCGGCCGATTCGTTCCACAAGGAACTGGGGAAGATCGTCTGGGATTACTGCGGCATGTCGCGGACCAGGGAAGGGCTGCAAAAGGCATTGTCGTTGATCCCCGCTTTGCGAGAGGAATTCTGGAAGGACATCAAGGTCCCCGGTGATAACGAAGAAATCAACCAATCGCTGGAAAAAGCAGGCAGGGTTGCGGAGTTCATGGAACTGGCGGAGCTCATGTGCCTTGACGCATTGAACCGCGAGGAATCCTGTGGCGGCCATTATCGCGAAGAGTACCAGACGCCCGAAGGAGAAGCCCTTCGTAACGACGAGGAGTACGCGTACGTTTCCGTCTGGGAATACTCGGGGGAATTCTCAAAGCCGATATTTCACAAAGAACCACTGCAATTCGAATTCGTCACGCCTTCCCAGCGGAGCTATAAATAATTATTCATTGAAATTCGTCATTGATTGTCGGTAAACACTATGAATGTAACGCTTAAAGTCTGGCGGCAAAAAGGTCCCCACCAACCGGGCGGGTTTGTCGAATACAAGGCTGAAAGCATTATCGAGGACATGTCGTTCCTCGAAATGCTGGATACCGTGAATGAAGGATTGATCGCGAAGGGCGAAGAGCCTATCGCGTTCGACAACGATTGTCGCGAAGGTATCTGTGGAATGTGCGGCCTGGTGATAAACGGCATTCCCCACGGTCCATCCAAAGGTACGACGACCTGCGAGCTTTACATGCGACACTTCAGCGATGGCGATACCATCGTTATCGAACCCTGGCGTTCCGTCGCCTTTCCCGTCATGAAAGACCTCATCGTGGACCGCTCGGCGTTCGATCGGATCGTTCAAGCGGGCGGGTATATATCCTGCAAGACCGGCAGCGCCATCGAGGCGAATACAATACCCGTTCCCAAGCCGATCGCCGATCGATCCATGGACGCCGCAACCTGCATTGGGTGCGGCGCCTGCGTTGCCGCCTGCCCCAACGGCTCCGCCATGCTCTTTACCTCGGCAAAAATCGGCCATCTCAGCCTGCTTCCCCAGGGGAAACCGGAGCGCTTCAACCGGGCGGTGCACATGATCGAAGCCATGGAGTCCGAAAAATTCGGTGGTTGTACAAATCACGGTGAATGTGAAGCTGCTTGTCCAAAAAGCATCAGTATCGATTTCATCGCCCTGGTGAACAGGGAGTACATGGGGGCGTACTGGACGGCGGATTTCGAATAGCGCGTGTCCCCCGATATCTACACCGGGTTCAACCGGGACCGATGTCCCGGTTTTTTTATTTCAATGATCGGTAAGCGCACAGGATGATTATTCCGTATTTCTTTCCGGGACTTTCGTAATAGGAGGGCTAGGGATGTCTTCTCCTGACCGCCCGAAAGCCCGGAGGAAACGCTTACGCCTTATGTGCCGGGGGTTCACGGGAAAAAGGGCAGGAGTTCGAAAACCAGCAGTTGTCCCGTGTCGATAAAAAGCGAAAGCCGATAAAATAATTCGACAGCTATTGAATAACTTGAAAAAAAATCGTAGGATTGCGTGAACCCGTACTGGATTTTTCGCACATGCCGAAACTCACTCCAATCTACAATCCAGGAAATAATAGCACTAATACCTCAAGGAGGCAGCACATGGTACGTTCGCGGAATAATATACTCCTTCCCGTAATTCTGCTTGTATTCTTACTCATGGCAAACTGTGCAACTGGAACGCCCGGAGGAGATCCCGTCGGTCCCGGTGATGTTCTGCATCCGGGAAAGCCCTCGCAAATTAAAGTCTATCTCGGTTTCGAGGGCGGTTTGACGTATTCCATGTTCTCGGGAACCTTTGTTTTTATTACCCCAAATCCTTACCAACCGCAACGAGGAACGTTTCTCTGGGCGCCTTTCGATGGGGGAAGCGGACTCGGCTTTATGATCGGCGGCAATATCGATATCGCGTTCACCGACCAGATCGGCGTGATGGCAAAAATTTATTACAATACGAGGAGAGGTGTATTCACCAGGAATTTTGATTTCCCGAATTTCTACGTCGATCCAAACACCGGGTACCCTGCTTCCGCCAACACGGACAACGAACTCGATTGGACACTGGAGTACACCAGCATTGATTTGCTCCTGCGCTACCAGGTGACCCCCGAAGCGCTGTACCTTTTTGGCGGGCTTGCGTATTCCCGCATGTCCACGAACAAGGCCGAGTTCACACAAACCATCGTTCGGCCCGTGGATATCGAGTATCTTGATGATGCAGACTTTCCAACGGGTGAACGACAAGCGCGAACATCCGGGACTCTGGAACCTTTCCGTTCGGGTGAGGACCTGCTTAGTGAAACGCGCATAGTATTGAAGCTGGGCGCAGGTTGGTGGATCAAGGTCGGCGACAAGATGTTCCTGACACCGGAAATCAGCGCGGGGATCCCCATTAACACTTTCTTCAAAACAAAGGGAAATGATCTCCTCCAGATCCCTGCCTCGGAGATGAATTACATTACACTTTTCGCGACGTTGGGTTTGAAATTCGAGTTGTAACGTACCACAACCTTAAAACCTGCAAAGAAAATGCCGGCATAAAGCCGGCGTTTTCGTTCATACATGAACCTTGGTTTGCGTAGGAAAGCGCGTTCTTATTCGCCGATTCGACGGCAGGGGGCCGGGGTCAAAAATCCAATGTCCTGATACCTTTGAGATTAATTCCAGCTAATGACAGGCTTGGCCGGCCACTGTTATTCCCGCCCCCAAGAGGGGCAACTTTCGTGGCGCAAGCGAGAATCCAGTGATTCCCGATAAATCAAGAGTTACATTCACAGTTGAAATAGCCCTACGCGATTCTCACAACCTCTCCATCCGCAAACATGGCTGCAAAATCCCCTTCCAGGCCGATCCTGCCGTACACCTCCGGCGGGATGCTGATGTCGCCCAGGTATAACTCTCCCACGTAATCTTTCGCGGCGGAAACGAGAAGGCCGGTTTTGGGCAGACCCAGCGTCAGCGTCGCCGTCGCACGCACCGCCGGGTCGTACGGCTTGCCCGTTGTGGCGTCGAGTCCGGATGGAACGTCAAGGGCGAGGACGGGAGCGCCGCTGCCGTTTGCCCACGAAATGCATTCGGCGACCCCGGCCCGGGGAGTGCCGCGCAGGCTGTACCCGACGAGACCGTCGATAATCAAACCGGGCGGCTCAACCTGGCGGAGTTGAGCTACCGGGATTATTTTCACGCTCATGCGGCGAAGTATCGCGAGTTGCTGTCCGGGAACGCCGGAGTATTCGGCGGGTTCTTTCGCCAGGATGACCTTGACCTCCCAGCCCCAGGCACAGAGCCTTCGCGCGCATACCATCGCGCCGCCGCCGTTACCTCCCGTTCCCGCCATGACCAGCACGCTCTTCGAGCTGCTATTCCGTCCTTCCCCGCTACGAATAGTCGCTTTGAGAAAAGGGGCCTCTACGTGGCGACTCCGCTCGGGGTCGCAGGGTTTATCCGCCCTTCGACTCCGCTCAGGGCTGCGGTGTTGCTCAGGGCTGCGGTGTTGCTCAGGGCTGCGGTGTTGCTCAGGACTGCGGTGTTGCTCAGGACTGCGGAGTGGGGTTTGGTTTTGAAATCGATCTACGGCTAGGCGGGCGAGGTTCCGGCCCGCGTTCTCCATCATTTGGACCAGCGTGATTCCGTACTCCTCGATCTGGAGCCGGTCCACCTCCACCATCTGTGCGGCAGTCACCGCGGGTATTGACATCCTTGGGCCTCGTGTCCAGGTTTTGTTTTACATGGTGAATTCATCGCACTGTTTCTCTTCCACGTTCCAGTGTGTCTCTACGGCATAGACGTGTTAGAAATCCGCGCCATGCTTCAGCATCATGACCGCGAATACGGCGCCATTTGCATCCGACGTGCGACAATAGTTGAAAAATACATTTTTTTGTAGCTTCATCTCACGATAAAAGTAAGGTATTTAAATCCGAGGGACGGAAAAAAGCTCTTGCTGCAAACATCAAGTCTTGGTATCACAGCAAAGGAATTTACGATGAAAACATTCTGCAAGCACGTTTTGCTCTTAATCCTGGTGAGCCTGTCAATGTCGCCCGCTCAGGAGATGCGGGACGGGGCGTCGTAGTTTCCACAGGACAGCACAATGGATTTCTCGACATCGACGGGGTTTTACTTCATGCGGAATGCCGCGACGGAAAAAATCATGTTCTCCACTCCCCTCGTCATACGAATGATTTCGTTTCCCAAGGATCAATGGAAACTTGAGCTCAACCTGACGTTCATTCCGTACGCCAACCAGATCACGCTGGAGAACAAGAGAAGCTTCGGGTTTGGTTTCAGTTCGGCTCTCCTCCTGCGCAAGGACTGGTCCGTCTCAACGAATTTCTACATGTTCGGAAAAGCCGGATTGACTTCCGGCTCGACGATCCTCGGCGACAATCTGTACGATAATTCCACGTTTAGTTTCTTCCTGGACACGGGCCAGGAGTACGCCATCAGAAACTGGATAAGCCTTGTCGCGACAGAAGGCGTGTTCTACAGTTTTTAAAGACATCGCATTGTTCCCAGCCTCGTCATGGGCCTGTGTTTCGCACGCGTCTTCACTCTCGGTATCGACGTCTCCTCGTTCTGGTTGAACACGGAGGACGATTTCATGAAGTCGAGGAGTCTTTTCTGAACGCATCATCCACTTACGAGGTTGAAACATGTCACGCCATCTTGCTGTCTGCGTCGCGTTCTTTTTATCCGTCCAGCTTCACTCCAGCTCTCAAGCGATCAAATACGGCATGGAGAAAGGCCAGTCGTACAGGTACCACGAGAATGTCGCCGTAGCCATCGATATCGGACCTTCGATGCTCGTGAACATTAACGGAGACGTTTACGTAACGGTTACAGTCGAAGACATCCTCGACAACGGCAACACCGCGTATGTCACCAGGATCGACAGCGCGGAAGTCTTGTTCGGATCCCCCATGAGCGACGCGACGCTAGGCGAAGGACTCAAGGGATACACGTTTAAAACCGTGATTACAAACCGCGGCAAGACCATTAAGGAAGCCCCAATTCCCGAGAATCTTGATCCCCGTGAAAAGATGATCCTGACCATGGCGGGCAAGTTCTTTCCGGTGCTGCCGGACAAACCTCTTCAACGAGGAGAATCTTGGGAAACCACGGAGAAAGACACGACCGGGCCGGGTGGAGCGATGATCAAGGAAACCGTGAAAAACGTACACGGTAAAGGAGAACGTAATCGCCCCGGTTACGATTGCAAGAAATTTAATATCACGGGTAAAATCCACGGACAAGGGGTCAAAACTCTAAGGGGAAAAAGTCTCGAGTTTACGCTCAAAGGTGAAATGAAAGGGTCTTTTTTTTTCGAGGAGCAGGAAGGATTGCTCGTTCAGTATGACACGGAGCTGCAACAGGAAGAAACGATAAAAGGCGAACACGGTAGCAATAAATACATACACACCATCGTCTCGATACGGATGCTCTCACCTTAGTTGGGGGGATATCCGATTATTCGTCTTTGCGGGCGCTACGGGAATGGGCGATCGAGGACTGTTGATGTCACCTCCGCCTTCCAGGGTATCTTTACGGCAT
>JAJRXL010000210.1 GCA_024276335.1 Bacteroidota bacterium | reverse complement strand
GTGTTGCAAATCACCCTCCCGTTATACGCCGAAGCTCCCTTCAGCACAAAAACCACGGGGACGTCCGTCCCCTGGACTCGGGCAATCACCTCGGCGCTGCCGGTATTGACCTGCGGCACGGTTGTCGCGTAGATCGTGTTCCCCGCAGCGTCCTGCGTAAAACTCAGCGGGTTCCCGGAGGCGGCGACGTCCAGCGCAATGCTGCCCGTAACGGGATCCGAGGCAAATCCCCGGTTATAATCCACGGCGCCCGGCGACAGAAGTCCCAATTTCTCAATCATGTATACCGCATTGCCTTCCGTGTAGATCGTCCCGCCACGCGAGAGGAATTTTATCAGGTTCTCCTTGAGCCTGGGGGAGGAAGCGAACACGCTGTCGATATTTGACCTCCAGTCCGTTCCCTGGACAGAGAACGAGGGAATAATAAGGAGCTGGGTCGCCCAGTTGATCCCCGTCGAATCGATATCCTTTTCACTGGTATAATAATAGATATAGTTCAACAGGAAGGATTCGAAGATGTTCTTGAAATAGACCGCTTCCCACGATATGCTGTTCCGGTTGCTTCGGATATTGCTCCTGAATATCGCGACGGCTTTCGAGTACGCCTTGAAGGAAATCGCATAGTGATCCTCGGACTGCCAGTCGTATTTCGAATACGGGCTGGAAGTAATGGACGAGAAGTAATACGGAAGCCGGTCCGGGTACACGAAACTTCCCTTGTTGGGTCCCGACTTCACCCAGTATATCGAATACTCTCCCCACCTGGGAAACAACGTGGTGTCCATTGTCGCGTTGGTAAAGCGGTAATCTACGGAGGCTTTGCTCAAAACGAATTTATACACCCTCATAAAATCGCCCTGATCCCCTCCGGTGGGTATCACGACGCCCTGGGAATAGGCGTTCAACGAGAGGAAACACCACGTAAATATCACGAACAAAATCTGGACGGTAACAGACTTTTTCATATCGACTCCCTCGAAAGCAATGTGTGTTTGATTCTTCGTAGCAATCTATCTAATTGTCACACCTTGACATTTGTAAAAAACAAGTCTCCGATTACTCTAACAACCAACGCCAATTTCAAAAGGTAAGGAAGCGCTTCGCGACGAGTTCGCTTTCTCCCCTTTCCCGAGGTGTATTTCCAGATTCAGGGCTGCATGGGGACGAGTACGGCAATAATGATCTGCACGTTGGTCTTGCATTTTGCTGCGCATTACGACGGCCTTTGAACTAATTCATGCCGACCGTAATTCCTCCCTCGTCTTTGTCCATTGGTTTTCATCGCAGGGTCACGCGGTTCACCTCCAGGCCCACCCACACCTCTGTTATCAACCTTGCAGTCATTCAGTCCGATCGCGCAACGCCTCTTCGACTGGAGTGCTTGAGCGGAAGGTCAGGAAAGAACGGGCACCGCAAAAGAGACCCCGATTGCGTTTAACGTAAATAAAATTTTACCGGATGTCAAGGTTACACTCGAACGAAATCGTTTTTATCCCATTGAGCAACGGGAAGCGATCCCGCGCCGGAAACACGCGCAGGCCACGCCTTACCGGCTCCTTTTTCATTGAGCGGCTGTTTTTACCGTGCTTTCAAACTATCCTCGAAGCGCTTCCGTGATGTCGTCACTTCCGTGCATGCATCGCTCTCAGGCAGCATCAGTCTTGATGATTTCACAGAAGACGCTCGATCCGTCCACTTCCGTAATCTCCGGCTCGATACCGACCTTCACGCACAACCGCTCCCAGTCGTTTCGGCTCATGCGGCCGACGCGGAAACCATCTTTGCAGGCAATGACGCCGCCACGGGAGCGGGAACGATCAATCTCGCCGACAAGCCCGGCCTCGGCCTGAACCCCAAACCACTCCAGGCGATGCAACCAGAACCGGTCCGCGTACGTCGAGAGCAGGACGCGCCCGCCGGGCCGGGTGACCCGCAGCGCCTCCCGGAGCAGTTCCTCCCCGTCGACGCCGAAGGCGCAGATACCGTTTTGGATGCAAACGACCACGTCGAACGAAGCATCCGGGTAGCACAGGTCCAGCGCGTCCATGACCAGGAATCTGCAGCGCGTATTGTCTCCCGCCAGCTCCCGGGCCAGCGCGATGCTTTCCAGGGACGTGTCAATCCCCACCACGTGCGACACGACTTCCGCCAGGCGAAGCGCCACTCGTCCGTACCCGCAGCCGAGTTCCAACGCCGTATCAGGAGGGTGCAAGCAACCAATCACGTGC
>JAJRXL010000209.1 GCA_024276335.1 Bacteroidota bacterium | reverse complement strand
CGCGCAAAAACCACGTCGGAGTATTTCGCGGGGCAGACATCGATGAATTCGGACCCGATGAACACAATAATCTCCATGTCGGAACTGTGTGTGACCAGGACGTTTCGCGTACAGACCGTGCATCGTGCGCAATCGGCGTCTCTCCATGGTTTCGTTACCACTCTTGGAGCCCTGAGCGGCGTCGAAGGGCGGGGATACTCGCCATCCTCCCGTGGCGTCACGGTCTCGGCGGTTCCCTGTGATGCGATTTCCAGGAGATTCGAAAAAACCGGTACATTAATTTCATGGCGCGCCAACGCTTTTTCGGCGTACAAGAGCAAACCCTGGCTGACCACGGCAAGAGCATGACCGCCCTCGTGAATCCAGGTTGAGAACTCCATGAACGAAGGCGCGATGCGCAGCGAACCGTACCATGCCGCCATTTTCGTTTCGTCAAGGTCATCGATATCAAGCCGTGGCTCCGTATATTCCTCGTCAAGGATGGAATTGAAGGAGCAGAAAACGGATAGTTTCAGCGGACTTCGAAGATTCACAACACTGGAAAGATCATATCAGGAGGCTTCTAAAAACCGGTCATTACGAGGACAAAGCCCGGCGCAGTCTGCGAATTCTGACCGGATTTCTTCATCCGCCCGTGGCGGACTCGCAATGACAACAAATGAACGAAGTTCCGGGAAGTACCCATCACATTAATCATTACATTCCGGCGGTTCTCCATGTGCCAGGTCTTTATCCCCAAGAGAAATATTACACTGCGAGCGTTTCCCGGCCAAACCATATTCGACGTCCTGCGCAAACACGACGTTCCGATTGGCTCCTCGTGCGGCGGGAAAGCTGTTTGCGTCAAGTGCAAGGTGCAGGTACTGGACGGCATGGATCACCTCGATACGCCGGGCCGCGAAGAAGCGCAAGTGCTTGCGGCATATTCCTTCGCCGACAACGAGCGGCTCGCGTGCCAGGCCCGCATCAACGGCGACATCACGATCTCGACGTTGTACTGGTAACCACTCCATGCCCCTCTTCACCTGGTCTTCATCCCAGGCTTCTCTCGAGAAAACCCGCTGCTTTCAACAAGGTCGCTTCGTCGAACGCTCGCGCATACAGTTGCAGACCGATGGGCAATCCCCGTGCGTCAACGCCGCACGGAATGCTGATTGCGGGAATTCCCGCCAGGTTGCCTCCCACGGTGAAGACATCCGCCAGGAACATGGCGACCGGATCCTTTGAGCATTCACCGCGCTTGAAAGCCGTCGTCGGCGTGGTCGGTGTGATGATTACATCTACCTTCTCGAAGGCCTCTTCGAAATCTCTCGCCACCAACCGACGCACTTGCCTCGCTTTCAGGTAGTAGTCCCGATCGGCACCCCGGGAAAGGATGTGCGTCCCGATCATGATCCGGCGCTTGACCTCCTCCCCGAACCCGTCGGTCCGGGATCGCGTCACCATTTCCTGGTACGTCTCCGCCGGCCGCCTGAAGCCGTATTCGACCCCGTCGAACCGCGCGAGGTTCGACGACGTATCCGCCATCGAGATGCAGTAATACGCGGGTACGGCGTATTCGGCGTGCGGGAGCGAGACATCGTGTACGGATGCGCCCGCTTCGGCCAGGAGTTCCACCCCGTTCAGGACGGCCTCCGCGATTTCCGCGTCCAAGGACGCCGGGAAGTATTCTTTCGGAATGCCGACGCGCAGATTCTTTGCATCTCCCGGAGGGGACAACGTAAAGTCCGGCACGGGCACATCGGCGGAGGTCGCATCCCGCGCGTCCCGACCGCTGATGACACGCAGGACACGGGCGACGTCTTCCACGTTCCCGGCCAAGGGGCCGATCTGGTCGCACGACGGGGCAAAAGCCACCAACCCGTAGCGCGACACCCTCCCGTATGTCGGTTTTAATCCCGTGACTCCACAAAAAGCCGCCGGCTGCCGTATGCTTCCGCCGGTGTCCGAACCCAGGGCGGCGTGAACCATGCCGGTCGCGACCGCCACCGCCGAACCGCCGCTGGAGCCCCCCGGAACCCGTGCAGGATCGCGCGGATGTAAAACGGGTCCGAAAATGGAGCGCTCGCTGGACGATCCCATGGCGAACTCGTCGAGATTCGTCTTGCCGATGATGATCGCGTCCGCCGCGATCAGGCGCTCGACGGCGGTAGCGTGATATGGCGGGACGTAGTTTTCAAGCATCCGGGAAGCGCACGTGGTGCGATGCCCGCATACGCAGATGTTGTCTTTGACCCCGACAATCATGCCCGCCAGCGGACCAGCGCGTCCGGACCTGATTTTCTCGTCGATGCCCCGTGCGGCGCGGAGCGCCTCTTCCTCAAAAACTGTTACGAAGGCATTGAGATCATCACGCGCGCGGATGCGTGCGAGGCTCCCGGCGATGACGTCGAAAAGGGTAAGCTCTCCCAGGGAAAGCCGTTCCCGCGTAAGGGCGAAAGGAGTACACGATTCCACTGTATCACGAAGTTGCGGAGGTAAGTCTCACGGTCGATGCTCTGCCAGGCTGCAATGCAAGGTGGCAACGACAACCGTGGTTATTTCTTCTCGTCCTTCTTCTCTTCCTTTTTCTCTTCAGCGATGTCGTCCTGGATATCCTTGGCGGCTTTCCGGAATTCCCGTATGCCCTTTCCGAGTCCCTGGGCGAGTTCCGGTATTTTCTTGGCGCCGAAAAACACCAGGATGATCAAAAGGATGATGAGTATTTCGGGTGTCCCTATGTTTCCAAACATTGTTCCTCCTTGGCTGCGTTTGCAGCGCTGCTTCTATACCATCTGATAAGTGATTGAAAAATTCCTAAACCGTCACTGGAACCGAGGATATCTTCTGCACAGCGTTCGGGGTGCGGCATCATCCCGAGAACGTTTAACGTCGGATGGGTAATACCCGCGATGTTGTTCACGGATCCGTTGGGGTTGCAGGCCCGCGTGACTTCGCCTGCGTCGGTTGAATACCGGAAGACGACGAGGTTGTTTCCTTCCAATTCCCGGATGGTCTCTTCGTCCGCGTAGTAATTCCCTTCCCCATGCGCAATGGGAATACGGAGGATCTGGCCCCGGGACAGGCTCCGCGTGAAAATCGAATCGGTGTTTTCCACCCTGATGTGCACGTACTTGCAGACGAAGTTCAACGACTCGTTCCGCAGCAGGGCGCCGGGCAGCAACCCCGATTCGAGGAGAATCTGGAAACCGTTGCAAATACCCAGCACCGGACCACCGGCTTTGGCGAAGCGCACGATTTCCTTCATGATCGGCGAAAAGCGCGCGATCGCGCCGGCCCGCAGGTAGTCGCCGTAGGAAAAGCCCCCCGGCAAAATAATCGCATCCACGCCTTCGAGGTCGGTCGTCTTATGCCAGAGGAAGACGGCTTCCTGCCCCGCAATGTGCTTGGCCACGTGGTATGCGTCATGGTCGCAATTCGATCCCGGAAAAACAACGATGCCGAATTTCATGCTGGTTCGCGTGCCGCCTCGTCAAGTGAATAGGTGTAGTCTTCCATGACCTGGTTGGCGAGGAGTTTCTGACAGGCCTGGTCAACGATTGTTCGCGCGTTCTCCTCGGACTCCGCCTCGATATTCATGGTGATGTACTTCCCTACCCGGACATCGGTACAAGTGGTAAATGTCAGCTCATGGAGAGCATGTTCGATCGCCGTTCCTTCCGGGTCGAGGATGGACGAACGTAGCGTTACGATTATGCGGGCATTGTAAACAGGCATGGTTTTCTCACGAATGATTTGCGGTTACCGGTTCGGCGTCTTCATCCTCCTCGTTCTCCGTCTTTCGAAACATCTTGGCCAGGAATCTACAGAGCGATATTCCGGCGGTCAAGAGAATCGCTCCCACGATTACCGGGAAAAGCCATTTCCCTCTCGTTACAGCCGCAACGATGATCCCGGAATAAAAGATCACCGTGACCACGGGATGTTCACGCAGGTCGCGTTTTGTCGGCTTCGGGAGAACCGGGAACCAGATGGTGCTGACCATGAGGAACGAAATCGTGATAGTCAGGGCGGCCAGCATGTATAGCTGGAGGTCCGTCAAGGCTGCCGGGTCGAAGAAAAACACGAACGAGGCAAACGTCAACGCCGAGATGGGCGTGGGAACGCCGTTGAAATGGTCCTTGTTGAAACCCGTCAACTGCACGTTGAACCGCGCCAGTCGCAGGACGCCGAAAATCAAGGGCATCGAGGCAATCAGGATACCGAAGACCTCGAACCGCGGATAGAGCATGGAGTAGATCAGGAACGAGGGAGCGGCGCCGAACGTCACCGCGTCGCACAGGGAATCAAGCTCCACGCCGAACTCGCTGGACGACTTGGTCAGGCGGGCCATAACACCGTCCAGCGCGTCGAACACGGCTCCGAACACGATGTACCACGCGGCCATAACCGGTTCATTCCGAAAAGCGTAAATAACGGCCAGGAACCCGAAAAACAGGTTCATAATGGTAAACAGGCTCGGAAGAACCGACCGACTCACCCGTATTTTCATGCGTTGCACGATGTGTTCCGAAGCTCCTATTCCGGCACGATGCCCAGGACCGTTTCGCCGGCGCGCGTGCGCTGGTCCATCCGGACTTTGATGTCCGTCGTCAGCGGCATCAACACGTCAACCCGCGATCCGAACTTGATCATCCCGAACCGCTCTCCGACCCGCACCGAATCACCCACTTGCAGGGGACATACGATGCGACGGGCTACAAACCCGGCAATTTGTTTAAACAAAACCTTGAATCGACCTTGATCTATGCCAATCTCCGTGCGTTCGTTCCTGCTTGATGATTTGTCATCAAACGCCACCACATATTCGCCTTTAATATAGCGAAAATACTCTACTCTTCCAGAAACGGGGATCCTGTTCACGTGCACGTCCAGCGGCGACATGAAGATGCTGACCTGCAACGCCTTCCCTCCCAGGTACTCTGGTTCTTCCACTTCCTTGATGAGAACGATCTTCCCGTCCGCCGGGGCGATGATACCCCCGTTAACTTCCGGGGTTTTGCGGTCCGGGTCGCGGAAGAAATTCAAGGTGAAAGCCAGCAAGAGCGCCCCGACGATGAT
>JAJRXL010000208.1 GCA_024276335.1 Bacteroidota bacterium | reverse complement strand
GAAATTCTGGCCGTCGCCCAGCGTGTCCTGATCGAGTTGGTGCGCGTGCGCCGCGGCCTTATCTTCTGGGCGGTGTTTCCAGCCTTGATGCTGTTGCTGTTCGGACTGATTTACGCCGGCGGCAACCAGGCCGCGAAGTCGTTCGATTACACCGCGCCAGGCATCCTTATCGGCGCAGCTTTGTTCTTCAGTTGCATGGGTGGACCTGTGGCGCTCATCGTGGCGGAACGGGAACGACGCACGTTGCGCCGCCTTCTTCTCTCTCCGCTCAAGCCGTCCTCGTACTTCCTGGGAATCGTTCTCGCGTACTTCGTCGTCGCCTTCGGCCAGGCCGTGATCGTGTACGGGCTTGCTTTCGCCTTCGGCGGCAGGTTTCACGGCTCCCTGGCTTTGGGCGCGCTCATCATCTGCCTGAGCGTGTTTTCCTTCGTCGGGCTGGGATTTTTCTTCGGCGCGCGGTTCACGAAGAGAACGGAAGACGTCAACGGTCCCGTGGCCGCGTTCGGCGTTCCTTTGCTGGTGTTGGGCGGCACGTTCTTCCCGGTCTCGATTCTGCCGTCGTACCTTCTCACTGTTGCGTACCTCGATCCCATTTTTCACATGAACGAGGCCTTGAAGAGCGTTTCGGCTATTGGCGCCGGGCCGGAGGACATCTCGACCCACCTGTTGTTCCTGGTCGGGTTCACGCTGCTGTCGCTGTTTCTCGGAGTACGGTCGTACAAGACGCTCCTTGTCCGGGAAAAGAGGGGTGAGCGATGATCGAGGTCAGGGATTGCCGGAAGGCGTTCGCGGACAGGGTTGTCCTCGACGGTCTCCAGTTCACGGTGGCGCGGGGCGAAACCTACGGCCTTCTCGGTCCCAACGGAGCGGGGAAAACCACGGCCATCAGCATCCTTTGCAACCTGCTCGACGCGGACGACGGCGTGGTGATGATCAACGGGTCGCCGGTGTGCGAAGCTACGAAGTTCACGGTCGGGGTCGTTCCCCAGGAGATCTCCATTTACAAAGATTTGACGTGCAGGGAGAACATGCTCTTTTTCGGCAAGGTGTACGGCCTGCGTGAACCGGAGCGCACGGAGCGCGTGAACGAGCTGGTGCGGATATTCCACCTCGAGGAATACACGCGCGCGCAGGTATCGAAAATGAGCGGCGGCTGGCAGCGCCGCGTCAACATTGCCGTGGCCCTTGTGCACTCGCCGGCAGTGTTGATACTGGACGAACCCACGGCGGGCCTGGACGTCGAGGCCCGGTACGAACTGTGGGAATTGATCGAAAGCCTCCAATCCCAGGGCGTCACCATTCTCCTGACCACTCACCACCTGGACGAAGCGGAGCGGTTGTGCTCGCGCATCGGCATCATGCAGAACGGACGCATCGTGGCGGAAGGAACGCTCGACGAGCTGCGGAAGCTGGTGCCCGCTCGGCAGCTCGCCGTGGTGGAAACCGGTGACGAGGAATCCCTGCTGAAGAGGGCGTCATCCCTGGGCTGGGACCACCGCCGTTACGGGGGAAAGCTGACGCTGCTGCTCCCGAGGGAATTCGCGCTCCGGGAAATCATCGAGACGCTGGACGACGTTCCCGTCACGTCTATTTCCCTTCGGGAAGTAGGTCTCGAGCACGTGTACATGGAGGCGACAGCGCAGGAGTGAAGTGAGACGGAACCGGATCGGCCTGCTACCATGATTCTCAAATGAAAAAGAAAGCGGCTCCCCGGGGGAAGCCGCTTTCTTCTTGCCGTGGCGCGCTTCTTCTTACTTAAGGAGGATCATGCGCCGTGTGGCGGTGAACGACCCCGCCTTCATCACGAGCAGGTACACCCCGCTGGAACGCCTGGCGCCATCGAACACCACGTTGTAGGTCCCCGCTTCGACTGTCTGGTCCACCAGCGTCTCGACCCGTTCACCCATGAGATTCCGCACTTCGATCACGACCCGCCCCGTCCTGGGCACCGTGTATACGATGCTGGTCGCGGGATTGAAGGGGTTGGGATAGTTCTGGTAGAGAGCGTACTCGGCCGGCGCGGCCGTTTCACCGATTCCCGTTATCTGGCAGGCGAGCTCTTCCTTGCCGGAGCAGATGTAAAAGAGGTCTCTGGCGGTCTGCCAAAACATGGTGAAGCTGCTCACCGTCGGGTGGACGTCGAAGCAGATGGTCGCGGTGACCGAACTGCCGGGAGGAAGACCGGGGCTGGTCCCGAGGATTGCTTCCCGGGGTGAGACCCAGGTGGTCGTCCAGCCTCCGCCCTCTACGTTGATATCGCGTATGATGACGCCGTCCACCGGCACGAGTATCCGGAAGGACGTAATCTCGGAACTTGGATCGTGCACGTTCTCGAGCGTCATTTTGTAGCAGCACTTCTTATCGGCAAGTGAAGATACGGACACCTTGTCGCAGGCCTTGAATATGTCGCACCGGAAATCAATCGTATCCACGGCCAGGATATGTCCCATTTCCCCGATAACCGAGACCACGAACTTTTGCGTCTTCTTCTGCATCCCGATGATGCCGATGACGAATTCCAGGCCCGTCGTGTCCTTGACCGGGTTAGTATTGGTGGACAGGACGAGACGATTCTTCGTGCTCGTGGAATCGATATACCATCCGGGCGGAAGTTTGTGCTGGCCTGACGGTTGGAATACTCCTAATTCCTCATCCTCGTCACCGGTGGCAATAGCCACAACAACGGCCCCCGTAATGACGTCAGGTTCTGTTGACGGCCTCTTCAGCTTGAGCTTGAAAGAACAACTGTCCGAGATACTATACTCAATGTAACGTATTGGCCCCCCCCAGCACAGTTTACTTGTGCCCGAGCACAGTATCGTACCGTCATGCGTAATATCCCAGCCAACATCGACGCAGCAATAACGCGATACTTCG
>JAJRXL010000207.1 GCA_024276335.1 Bacteroidota bacterium | reverse complement strand
GCTGCACTTCCGGAATCACTGCTGGAGAGCGAACTCTTCGGTCACGAGAAAGGTGCGTTCACCGGCGCGGATCGACTGCGAACCGGGAAATTCGAGCAGGCCAATCACGGGACCTTGTTCATTGATGAAGTCGGCGATATCCCGCCGCAGGTCCAGGTCAAGCTCCTGCGGGCGCTTCAGTTCGGAACGATCGAGAGGGTCGGCGGCAACGAAACGATCGAGCTGGACGTGCGAATCGTGGCGGCGACGAACAGGAACCTGGAAGAGCTCATCCGCAAGGGAGAATTCCGCGAAGACCTGTTTTACCGTCTCAACGTGGTTCCCGTTTTCATTCCGCCCCTTCGTAAGCGCAAAGTTGATATCCCGCCTCTTGTTCATCACTTCATCCGGAAGTACGCCGAGACATCGGGGAAAGAGATACGGGGTATCTCGCGCGAGGCCATGGACATGCTCATGCGTTACGATTTTCCCGGCAATATTCGCGAACTGGAAAACATCATCCAGAGAGCAGTTGTGCTATCGCGCGGTGACCTTATCACTACTGCGGATATTCCGCCGGAAATGCGCAACGAAAACGTGGAAACCTCCGCATTGCCTCCGCTGGGCAATTTGAAACAAACCGTGGCGGAAATCGAGAAATCGATGATACGCCGGGCATTGGACGAAACAGGCGGCAACCAGGTCCAGGCGGCACGCCTGCTGGGAATTTCCGAGCGCAACCTCCGCTACAAGATAGGAAAGCTGGGCTTGTAACCGTTCGCCCGGTTTTCTTCATGAACGGCAGGATACCTTTTAAACTCATCAAACTCAATCCGCTTGCTGTTATCGCGCATTCACTCGCGGCGGATAAAGCAATCTCGTCCAAATTCATACGTTGCATTTGCTGCGCCCTCGCGATGACCCGCCTTTAGCGGTTCCCAGCAATAACATTTCCCCTGAAAGTAGCAGGTTTCCGGAATGATCCTTCGACGATATTGTCGAACGGCTTCGACGGAATGGTCGAGACGCGGTCTCTTTTTTATCCGGAGTGCAAATTTCAAAGGAAATTCAACGTATTTCGTTTTGGCACGGTTTTGCATGTGGAAGAAAGAGCCATGAAGTTGGATAAAGCACAAATAGAAGGAAACGACAACATGAAACTGGCATCAATCACTCTCATTCTGGTCGCAATGGTCCTGGGATTTGCAATCCAGGCATCGGCGCAGGATAAACCCCGGGAGGATCGAAATAAGATGAAAACGGAGCTATCCGCTCCGGCGAACCAGAGTGAAGTCGGATCGAATTACGTCGACGAAGACGGCGACGGGGTATGTGACAGGCAGAATGACCAGGGGCGCATGCATCGCCGGGATCATGACGGGAACAATGGTCGTCACATGGGACGTTGCGGAAGCGATAACCGGAATGGACATGACGGGCAACACGGACATAATGGGTTACATCATTCACGTCAGCATGCGGGGACAAATAAGAAGTGAAGCGGCTTCGGTACATAGCGTATTTCTTCACGGTTATGACCCTGGGGATCGTTCTCTTTGCCTCTCCCGGCCTGGCCCAGGATCGCGAAGTGGCCAGGGGTGAAAAAGTCCAAAAGATGGATCGTAAAAAGGCGGACATCAATACACCCCGGATAAAAAGTGAAAAGAGGATGGAGCTCGAGGGCTTTATTGATGAGAATGGCGACGGCATTGATGACCGCATGGAGCACGGGAAAATGGAGCACAAGGGCGAGCATGGCCGGGAGCATAACCGGATGCGGGATCACTTCATCGACATGGACGGCGACGGAATAAACGACAACCGGTGCGACGGCATGGGAATTGGCAGCAAACATCGTTCGCGATCGGGGAGGCACATGCGATGAGAGTATCGGCAATAATCATCGCGGCTTTTCTGGTGCTGAACGCATTGTTGACCATGGCTTCGCTGGCCCAAGTGTACGGTTCGGTTTCGGTTGCGGGAGGATATTCCGACAATCTCTTTCGCAGCGCGAATTCCACGGACGACGGAGCCGGTCTGGCCTCGTTGAAGCTGGGGTACGAACCCGGCGAAAACTGGCTCGTGCAGTACAGCGGGTATGGTTCCATGTTTCAGTCGTACGCGGAAAGAAATTACACTGTCCATAACCTGGGTGCGATGTACTACACGTCGTTGCAAGAGAATGATGCCACCACCCTCAACTTGTACGCGGGCGCCAGCAGTCGTTTCGACCGGAGTGCATATTCCTACTACGATTATACTCAGTGGATGGGCCGGGCAAAGGTTCGGCACAACTTCACACAGACTGCCTTTCTCACCGGCTCCTACCAGCTACGGCAGCGACGCTATCCCGATTTCAACGATCTCAGCTACATCGAGCACTACGCGTCGATGGCCTTCTCGATTTCTTTCCAGACCAGAACAAGTGTTCGCGTGGGTCTGGATTACGGGGTCAAGAATTATGCATCGCTCAGTGTGGCCGATAACGGCAACAACAGCGGCGATGGAACACCCGGCGGAGGCGGCATGGGGCATGGCGGCATGGGTGGTGGTGATAACATCGGGGGTAATTCCCACATGGGAGATAGATGGAACGGCATGCGCAGGCATTACGCGGGAACCAACGAGGACGTGCATTACCTCGTGTACGACAATCCTTCGAGCAACCAGGCGGTGGTACGTCTTCGGGTGGCCCAATCGTTATGGAAAAAGGCAGGGATCCGGGTCCAGTACGAGCACCGTTTCAACCTTGCCGACCGCGGACGATCATATATCGGAAACACCGTCGATTACCTGGGCGAAGAAGAGTTGTTCGACGATCCGTACAGCTACGAAGGCCCCGGCGGGTTGGTAACCTTCACGCAGTTGATGCCCTTGTCCATGAAGATGACGGTTTCGGCCGAAGTATATGACAAGACCTATTCTTATCCTGTCGTCGCGGTCGATCCGGACGTTCAGTCGGAGGAACAGAGAAAAGACCTGGAGTTGCTGGCCTGGGTCAGGTGGGAAAAAGGCTTTCCCGGTTTCGGAATGCTCGACCGGGTTTCCCTCTATACGACCTACTATTTCATCAGGAACCAATCGAACACCCCGTTCTTCGATTACTACGCAAACTCAATCCAGATTGGAATACTCGGAGATTTCTAAATACGTAATCCAGTTCAATTAAAAAGGAGTGACATTCATGAAAACACGTACACTTATTACCGCGATCGCGTTCATTCTCCTCGTAGGCGGGATGACGGCATTCGCGCAGCCCGGGGGATGCGGCGGTGGAAACAATCACGGAAACAACGGCCACGGCGGCATGGGCATGGGAGGAAGTTGCGATTCTCTCCAGGAAGTCACGAAAAGCGGAATAGTTATGATCGACACTGCGAATTGCTTCATGGGGCAGTACTTTCTCGATACCGACGGGGACGCCAAGGCTGATTATCAACTTAACTTCGGACCGCCCTGGTACAAGCCTTCCAGCGGTGCCGTGCGTCCGAGCGACGGTGATTCGGTTACCGTGACCGGCGGACTGATGACGAACATGACACCGGAGGGCATCTGCGTATGGGAACTCAATGGCAAAACGTGGCGCGACAGCACGCATACGTGGGGATGGTCCGGAGGCTGGGTCGGTGGCATGCACCGCGGCGACACGACCAGGATTTACCATCATCGCGATAGCACGAGCTGGTGCGATTTCCCGGACAGCTCCTGGGGCATGGGTATGGGCCACCACGGCGGCCGGAGAGATTCCGTGTATTGCCGCTTCGACGATGCCGATAGCCTTCCTGGCTGGCACCGTGGAGGGCACGGGTTTACGGTTGAAGTGTATGAAGCGCGTGGAAGCCGCATGATGGGCGGAATGCATAGTCGGTCCATGTCCTTCGACAAAAACGTGCGGATTCGGTTCCACTACACCGACGAGGAGATTGGTCGTATGGGCGGTCGGGAATCCGACGTTGTTGTCATGTGCTATAACAACGGGCAATGGAAATCCGCTCCCAACCAGAGCCTCGATACGGATGCCAACGTCGTGACGGTGACCAGCAGCAAGGTGTATCCATTCTACGTAGTGACGGTTGCGACACCGACGGGTCTCGGTGAAGTTGCAACGCCGGGTACGGTGCAATTGGATCAGAATTATCCCAATCCGTTCAATCCGTCCACCAGCATTCGGTTCTATCTCGATAAACAAAGCAACATCCGGTTGCTCGTATTCGACGCGCTGGGACGCCAGGTTTCGGTTGTCGCCCAGGGGGTCTATACTGAGGGAGAACACCAGGTGGTATTCAACGCGGCGGGCCTACCCTCCGGTGTGTACCTGTACCGGTTGATCAACGGGAATGAGATCATCACGCGACGCATGGTGTTGAACAAATAGCATACCTGGAAGCGAGAAAAAGCCCGGCGCGTTCAGGCGTCGGGCTTTTCTTATTCATGGAATATCGGCACTTTGTATGCATGGCATTCTCGATGCCTCAGAAGCGCGCGCCGTCTGTTGTCTTAGAATATCAATTCAAATATCCGAAGTGAAACGCATCCTGATTCTTTGTACGGGGAATTCCTGTCGCAGCCAGATGGCGGAAGGCATTCTGAAATCTCTGGATGACAGCCTGGACGTCTATTCCGCGGGAACCCGGCCGGCGGAACACGTGCATCCCCGCGCCGTCGAGGTCATGAAGGAAATCGGTATCGATATCAGCGGTGAAGCACCCAAGCATGTTGACCGGTTCCTCGGCCAATCTTTTGATTACGTAATAACGGTTTGTGACGATGCGCGCGAAACATGCCCGGTGTTTACCGGAAAGGTGCGCAAACGATTCCATCTCGGCTTTGAAGATCCCGCGGAAACCACGGGTTCTGATCAAAAGATTCTTGCCGCGTTCCGAAAGGTGCGCAGTGAAATTGTCCGCGACTTCACATCATTTTATAAAAGGGAAATTCTTCACAGCAACGGTTGAGCGCCTTACGCGTCGGCTTTTCAACCGTCCTTGCCGGATCGATAGAAACGGATAAAGACCTTTTCGACTGTGGCCAGCCCTTCCGTGATGGCGCCGTCGATTATCGGAAGAAATGCCTCGATCTTTTCCTCGGTATCCACGAGTTCTATGATGATGGGTAGATCGATGGACAGGCGAAGAATCTTTGCCGTGTGCAGCCTGCTGTGTGCACCGAACCCTTCGAGACCGCGCAGCACGGTTGCTCCGGCAAGGCCTCTTTTCCGGGCTTCCAACACGATCCATTCGTAGAGTGGTTTGCCATCGTGCTTATCGTTTTCACCGATGAAGATGCGAAGCAGGGTACCGTTTTTTGGAAGCATGGATTTCACCTCCTTACAGGGAATTGGAAATGCCGTACCCGAACCAGGTCGCCAACAATCCGATAACGAGATTCAGGGTGATGTTAAGAATGGCGGCGCTTATCTGCCCGTCCTGGAAAAAGCTGAACGTCTCGAATCCGAACGTCGAGAAGGTGGTAAAGCTTCCAAGAAAACCGATGAGGAGGAAGAGCCTGGTTTCAGGCGTAAATAGCTGCCTGCTTTCCACCAGGCCGAAAATGACGCCGATAGCCAGGCAGCCTGATACATTTACGACGAGCGTCCCCACGGGAAATGTTGCGAACTTCGGCAGGTTCTGGGACCAGTTTGATACGATGTACCGGCTGATGGCTCCCAGAAATCCCCCGATACCGATGATAAGAATGTCGACCATTTGTGTGCGCCAAGGTTATTGGAGATAAAAAACTGCTCTATCCGGGACCGGGTCCACGAATAGAGCAGGAGTTATCAGCCATCAGGCGGTTTCGGCGAACCCCATCGCCGTGATGAAGCTATTCCGCCAGCAATTTCTTGATCATGTTTTCCGTTTTTGTGTAATCCGCCGCGCCGGTCTTGGTGTAGCGGATATTCCCTTTCTTGTCGATGAGCACCACGTGGGGAATCCCGACAACACCGTAGGCCTTGAAGGTCTTTTGACCGTATTTCTCGATGCCCACCGGCCAGGTTATTTTATGCTTCGGGATAAAATCATCCTTGAGTTTTGCCAGTTCCTGCTCGGGAGTGACCTTGTTGCGATCGTATCGCCCCTGGTAACTCGTCAGCCCGATAATAGTCAGCCCCTTGGAAGCATACTTCTCATTCCACTCGCGAATATGAGGAAAGGCGACGATGCAGGGTTTGCACCATGTGGCAAAGAAATCGATCAACACCACTCTTCCCCGGAGTCTCTTCAACGACAGCGGTTCGGAGCCGATCCATTCGTACTCCTCGAATTCGGGAGCGGGTTTGTTCAGGGAAGAGAGTTCCTTCTCTTTCTGGGCGACATCATTCTTGATGATGCTTTCTGTCTGGCTCCATAGGGTGTCATTACCGACAATGGACTGCATCTGTTTAAGGAGTGCCGCTCCGTCGTCCTTTCG
>JAJRXL010000206.1 GCA_024276335.1 Bacteroidota bacterium | reverse complement strand
GTCTTCCTGCCGCCCGGCCTGAGCACCGTGTCAGGGTTACCGGCGATCACATTGCCTCCCGTCGCCCCCTTCTCGAGGGACACCATTACGTGGAACGTTTCAGTCTCCAGATTCTCCGCGGATACGACCGTGGATATTTGCGTCATCGCGGACGTGCCCGGCAAGGGCGCCGTCTCCTGTTGCGGAAAGATTTTTATCCCCGGAATTAACGACGGGTCGTTGAGCATCTCGTGCAGCGCCGATTCACCCCTCAGCATTGACGCAAGTGGACAAAGTTACACCCCGGAGCCTTTTCGGCTCGTGGTGTTTGCTAAAAACAATACTCCGATGCCCATCGCCAACGCAAGCACATCGCTCGTTTTGCCGCAGGGAATCATACCGGCGCCCGGCGAGTTGCTTACCAAGTCTTTTGCCACGAACCCGTTGCCGACCGGCGGCGCCGATTCCGTGGTATTCCTGTTGACCGCCCTGCCACGATCGAGAACGGACACGCTGTTTCTGACGTCGTTCACCGTAACCGGCGGGAGCTTTTTCACGTGCAAAACATCCGTCATCGTCCCGGGGCTGGCTTCGGGAAATTCTCTCGAACTCTCTTGCGCCTCCGGTCGTGACACGATCCGCTTCGACAGTCGCACGGGACAAAGCATTCCCGCTTCCATCCCGATCACGGGACTCGTCCGCAATCTCGGGGACGGGGAATCCGGCGGAGGCACGGTCTATCTGCTCCTTCCACCGGAGCTCACAACAATCGTGGGCGAGCGTCCGTATATTTCGTTCACCTCTCTCCCGCCCAGAGGAGATACGACCCTCACCTGGCATATTACCACCGCCAACCCGGGACGGGATACGACGGTGACGGTCGAAATGGCGCTCCTGTCGGCAGGCGTGGAACGACGTTGCCTGAAAAAAATTGTCATCCTGGTGATCGACGACATGCCGGGACTGTTCTTCCCGGGTGATTTCGCAGTCGAAGCGGGGCGCACGGCGGAAATACCTCTCGCCCTCGACCCGAGAGGGTTTACGCTGTCGGATCTCGATGTTACCCTGCGATGGGACAAGAACTTCGGAAAGATTATCTCTATTCGGTCCGCAAGCACGGCATCCTCGTGGGAGGTGGAAGAATTTTCGCTTCCCGATATGGGCGCCGGCAGTTCAAACGTGAAGCTCGTCAACACCGGCGGCCGGAAAGACGGCGGAAACATCCTGATCCTTCGATTCGAGACACTCCCCTTTCCACGGCGCGACGCTTTCTCCGTCCGCTCCACCACGATTTGGACGGAACAGGCCGTCGCCAATTCCTCGACCCAGCCGGTTCGCACCGACACCTGCCGCCTGGTAGTGTCCGGAAGCTGCGCCGTCCCCCTTGCGGCAGGGGATAACTTCACCATCCTGACTTTTCATCCCAGTCCCGTTATCAGCGAGCGATCGGGCGGCAGCGCCCTGACCCTCACCTTGCGAACCACCGCTGAAATGACCAGGCCGCTGCGGATCGACGTCCTCGACATCCTGGGCAGGGTGCGGCTTTCGAAATTCTTCAATGCCGTGTCTCCGGGCGTTCATTCTTTTTCACTTCCTCTCCACACTCTTCCGCCAGGCACTTACCTTTGCCGCTGTATGTCGGACGGGGACATCGGGAGCTTCAAAATCCAAGTGATCCGCTGACAGCGGGTATTTCTTATTCTGATCCTTTGAATAGTTTGCAAGCCGTCATTCGAAAATGATTGCTCTGCAATCACGGATGCGCTAATTTCCATGTTGTGAAAAGTCCGGCATAACAATACCGAGTACCGACCAATGAAAACCCGCACACTACTTTTTTCCATTTTCTTTCTTATCACGCTTGCGTGCTTCCTGGAAGCCACAACCGTACCGCGCAAATCGGTCGATCAGTTAACGGCTGAATCCCATCGCATCGTCATTGCCAACGTCGTTTCGATGAAGTCGTTTACGGTTAATGGCATCATACGAACACGGGTGGAGCTTGCAGTCACCAGTTCTCTCAAGGGACCTGCCGTTTCACGGCTCACCCTTACCTTGGATGGAGGAACGGTCGGCGACGAGACCCTGAAGGTGGACGGGCTTCCGGAATTCGCGGTTGGCCAGCGAGCGATCCTGTTTCTTGACGAGAACCTTGATCAAATGTGCCCCGTGTACGGTTGGGAACAGGGCGTACTCAGGATCATCAGGGAGCCTTCCAGCGGTGAGGATATCCTGGTGGATGCGCAAGGATATCGAGTGCTCGGTATGACGCGGAACTGGGATGTCGTGACCGACATGGAAGCACAACCGCGCGCCGGAGCCCTGGACGTCCTGGGCGGCACAATTCCTACCCGGCGTCTCCAACCCACCCGGCCCGCGATTGCATACCCTGTAGCTACTGTGCGTGATTTCATCAATCACTTGTCGGAATTGCTCGTCAATTTTCCGGCCGGGATCGCCATACCCGAACCGGCAACATCGGTTCGCAACCCAAAGGCTCAATCTCTCATGGGCGGCGGATTGCGACCGCAGTACGTCATTTCCCGGTATTGGGCCAACGCGACGTGCACGATCATGTTCGATCCCACGGAATTTCCAAACAATTCGGCCAAGTACAAGGCCGGAAAAGACGCTGCATTTGTATGGAACAATCTTGCCGGATCGCGCTTCACGTATGTCGAGAACACGAACCGTAGTCTGCACACCGCGCCCAACCGCGACAACATCAATTACATCACCTTCGGGTCAACATCCGGCGCGCTGGGTGTGACGTATTCATGGCTCACCGGAAACCGCCTGCTTGAAATGGATATTGTCTTCAGTAACGCCGTGAGCTGGATTTACAACAGTCACCCGGCAAGCTGCAGCAAGTACTCGGGTTCCCCGTACGATTTTTTCAACGTGGCCTCGCACGAATTCGGTCACGGCCTCGGCCTCGGGCACGAAAACGGGGTGCCTACGATCATGAACAAGTACTACCCGGGCGGTTGGGGTGGCAATTGGGAACATACGATGATGGCCGACGACCGGGCTGGCGTACGCGCCAATTATTCCTCGTCGGACCCGGTGCCGCTGGAATTCATTTGCACGCGTTGGAAAAGGATCAACACCGGTTTCGTGGGCAGCGTTTCCAACTCTCCCTCGACAGCCGCTGTCGGAACCACCATCACCGTGGAATATTCCGTCCATACCCAGGGTCTCCCCAAGAAGTGCAAACCGCTTCGACTCGGGTTCTACCTTTCTCCCGATGAAACGATCAATCAAAACGATCAACTCCTCGGCTTCACGTATTTCGCTCCCGCGGATACGTTTACACAAGGGACGTTCACCTCGACAGTTCCCATCCCTTCCGTCACACCGGGGACGTATTATATCGGCTGGATGATCGACGATTTGGGCATGTACTCGGAAACATCGGAAACAAACAATGGCACCGCCCGCTGCGCCACCATCAACATCACCAGTGGAACCGCGAACTTCCAGCGCCTGATGAGCGTTTCCGCGAATCCCGTTGATTTCGGTGGCTCCAAGGTTGGCATACCGGCAACCCCGCAGGATCTTATTATATCCAATCGTTCCACCAGCAACCAGACATTAACCGGATACGTGTACCTCGATTGCACGGAGACCGAGTTCTACATCAATTCCGGCGGGGGGGCGTTTTCCCTGGCTCCCGGCCAATCGCACACCGTGAACCTCGGCTTCACCCCTTCACAATGCGGAACGCGAACCGCAATCCTGTACATCGATAACGATGCGACGAACCAGACGTCGCCCTTACCCGTTGACCTGACCGGGGTAGGTTCCTGCATCGACGTCGTGTTTTCTTCCGACGAAATTCAGTTTGGAGAAGTGGATACGGGGAAAACGGCGGTTGCCAGCTACGTCATTTCCAACAAGGCCGGTTCCATTCAAACGTTGAACGGGACGATTTCCTTGCCAAGTAACGGCAACGGACAATTCAAGATCATATCCGGAAGTGGGACGTTCACTATCCCTCCCGGGCAATCGCACACTATCGAGATCGAATTTAGCCCGAACCAGTGTGGCGATGCAACAGGCGAACTTCTCATTACGCACAATGCCACGAATGAGCCGTCACCGAAAAGCGTCCCCATTGACGGACGCGGCGCGTGCCGCGGCATGCTGGTATCGCCGGCAGTGATTGACTTCGGAACAATCGCAAAAACGGACGCGTCTCCCTGGTACCAAGTGCAAATCTCCAACGACGCAGGATCGAATGACACCTTGAACATCACGATTCCCTGCACATTTACCGGCCCGGACGGGATACATTTTGAAATTAACCCCGTGGACTGCGGAGATGCCGAATTGCAGCCCGGCGACTCGAAAACCATCAACCTTCGTTTCGTCCCGGTTGACGTAGGGACGTTCAGCGCATCGCTGGACGTGGTTCATGATGCCACCACTGCAATCGACAACCCGTTCCCCATAACTGTTACGGGCGAAGGCATCCCGAAAATCGCCATTATCAACGTGGTCAGCAACATGAATTTCGGCAACGTGCGCGTGGGTCGCGATACAACGTTGAACCTGAATATCACCAATACAGGTAACGGTCCTCTGAATATCCTGGCGATGAGTCTGGATGGCTCGAACACGGGGGATTTCTCCTATTTCCCGACGGATACATTTACCGTATGGCAGGGAGAGACGGAAAGCATGGCCCTGCGATTTACGCCGTCAGACATGGGACAGAGGCAAGCGGTTTTCAAGATCACATCCAATGATCCGGCTAAATCGGAAGTCGACGTCGCCCTTACCGGCAACGGGTTGATGCCAAAGATGATCCTCTCCACCCTGGCGCTCGATTTCGACACGGTCGCAGTAACACTGGATTCGAGCATCTCGTTTTCCATCAGGAATTCCGGCAATATCAACCTCGACATCGCCGGTTTGCGCATTACAGGCGCCGATAAATCGGAATTCCGCGTACAACCGCCCGGGCCGTTCAGCGTCGCTGCCGGCGACTCCCAACAAGTAAACGTCACATTCGCCCCAACCTCGATCGGTCTGAAAAACGCCCGCCTGGAGATCCAGCAATTCGGTGGATTACCGCAAAACATCGGCCTGACAGGATTTGCGTCCGCCGCCCCGAAACCGGCGATAAGCGCATCCTCGCCATCAATCGACTTCGGTAAAACCGTCGTTTCCACGACGGAAACCAGGGAACTTGTCGTGCGCAACAGCGGCACGGGTACGCTGGAGATTACGGCACTGACACTCACCGGCGCTCATCCCGAGATGTACGCCGTCACTCCCGTCGCTCCGTTTACCTTGCAACCGGGAGACAGCCTGGTGCTGACCTTGACTTTTACTCCAACCAGTACCGGCCAACTGCCCGCACAACTGGTAATCACTTCGAACGCAAGTAGCGATCTGAGCGTCACACTCCAGGGCGAAGGCACCGCGCCAGCACTCGTCCTTTCCAACACGTCGCTCGACTTCGGTGATGTCCTCGTCAACAACCAGAAAAGGCTTCCGGTCGTAATCATGAACCAGGGAACGGCCGTCCTGACGATCTCCTCGATTTCAATAAGCGCAGTCACCGCGACGGATTTTTCATACGCGTTTGTTCTCCCCCGTTCCATTCAACCCGGTGAAAGCGATTCTATGATCATCACTTTTGCCCCAACAGCGTCGGGTCTGCGGACCGCAACGATGCTTATCACCAGCAATGTCCCCGGAAACGCTGTCGATACCATATCTCTTCGCGGCAATGGCGTGGCTCGCGCACCCAGGATTTCCCTTTCCGTTACGGCGCTGGATTTCGGGAACGTGCTTGTTGATTCAATTCTCACAAAGTCCATTACAATTCAAAACACCGGTAACGGCGACCTCGTTATCAGCAATTTCGCCATCAGCGGTTCCAGCAGCGCTTTCTCCGTCGGGGAATCCACACCACTTACCATCGCACCGTCCGGGACTCAACACGTTGCCATATCATTCTCGCCCCACAGCGAAGGAGCGCACAGCGCGACACTCACCATCCTGCACAACGATGCCGGCACCGGTTCCATCGACGTACAGTTGACGGGTTTCGCCCTCCGTCCCGGTACGTTGCAAGCATCCGTCGCCGTACTTGATTTTGGTAAGCACAAGGATCGCGATCCCCAGGTGGAGCGTTCGCTTGTTGTTACAAATACGGGCAACGAGACACTGACCATTCATTCGCAGGCCATCGAGGGGCGGGATTCAAGCTTCTTCCGTGTCGTGCGTTTGCTGCCCTCGATGATAAAAGGAGGAGAACGCGACACCCTGCTGGTCGTTTTTATTCCACGTCTGCCGACAGGAACAAAAGACG
>JAJRXL010000205.1 GCA_024276335.1 Bacteroidota bacterium | reverse complement strand
CCCTGGCCCGCCGTTCCACCTCCGAGGACGCCGCCGCCACGTACAGCTCCACGCCTTCCGCCACGCGCCGGCCCTCCAGGACTTCGGCTGCCGCAGCCATGTCCTCCAACCTCCCGTTCACGCAACTGAGCAGGTACGCCTTGTCCACCTTCACCTTTTTCCGCTCGATCTCCGGAAGCGGCGTTGCGATCTTGACGCCGTCAGGACCGGAGACGTACGGAACGACCGTGGCGAGATCGAGCGCGAGTTCCTTATCGTAAAAAGCGTCATCGTCTGCATAGACGCGTTCCTCGTGCCAGCGGTCCACGTCTTCGCGCGTGTAGGGATGTGTCCCGTTATCGCCTGTGGCATTGCTACGGGCGGCGAAAAATTCCGCGCGGCGATAGAGGTAGTCCTTAAGGACCTCGTCGAAGGGAAACACCGCGGCGAGCGCTCCCCACTCCGTGCTCATGTTCGCGATGGTCATGCGCTGCTCCATCGAGAGCGCCGCCACGCCCTCCCCGCGGAATTCCACGGCGCAATTCAGGACTTCGTCGTTGCTGAACACGCCGCACAGGACGATGATAACGTCCTTTCCCGTGACGCCGGGGGAAAGCGCGCCGTCGAGATGGACCTTCACCTGCGGGGGAACTTGCCACCAGGTTTCTCCCGAAGCCCAGATAGCCGCCGCGTCCGTCCGCACAACGGGCGTGCCCAGGGCGTTGAGAGCGCCGTACATGTTGGCATGCGAATCGCTGGCCACCACGAAACTCCCCGGCGTGACGTACCCTTCCTCGATCATGACCTGGTGCCCGATGCCCCGGCCCGGCGGGTAGAAATCGATGCCCTGCTCTTGTGCAAACCGCTCGATCTTCCCGTACTTGGCGAGATTTTCCGGGGAAGTGTTTTGAATATCATGGTCGATGGCGAACACCGGTTGGCGCGGGTCCGCGACCCTGCGGGCGCCGATGTTCCGGAATTTCGGAATGACCGCGCCGGTGTTGTCGTGCGTCATCACGTGCCGCGGGCGAATGCGTATGTAGCTCCCGGCCCGTACGATTTCGTCGGGCGCCAGGCTTCCCGGCGCCGCGTAGCGTTGGGCGATTTTCTCGATAATGGTCTGTGCCATTGCTCCCGTGGTTTGCATGTGAGACTCCGTTTACCGGACTCCGTTCCCGAAGCAAATCTCCGGGACGGGAACGAGGTATCGACAAATCCCGCGGATCATCCTTGCGACGACTTCCCCAGGAACTTTGCGATGTCGAAATCCACGAAATCGGCGTGGTGAAAGATGATGGACTCGATGCTGCGCTGGACCTTGTCGCCCTCGTGGGAGTGCGTGGCCACGATATGCATGACCCCGGACGGCAAGCCGTGCTTCCAGCACAATGCCACGCCGCTGAAAGGATGCCGGAGGTCGTTGCCGAGCTTGCCCTTGATCACGTTGCCGCTTTCGTCCCGGTCGTATTCCAGCAGCTTGCCCACGTCGGCCAGGAGGGCGCCCGCCACCAGCACGTCGTGGTCGATGGGCACGCGATCGCCGAAGGTGGATTTCAGCACCTGCTCGATCGCGATGCACTGGCGGGCGGTGGAGTTAATGTGCTCCACGAACCGCAGATCGATGTCGCCCGCCAGGAGCGTGAAGGCGATTGCCCGCAGCTCGTCGAACGTCCATCCCTTCCCACCGCACCCGGTGACAAGGGCTTCGTCCCAGACGGCCGCGACTTTCCGCCTCAGCTCCGGGTCGCCGATTTCGTTGATGGGAGGAATGAGCTCGGAAATCTGTTCAAGGTTGTGCTTCATACGCTTCGTCGATTGATGTGAGACGTGTTCGAAACGGGTTGACAACCCAAATGCAACATACGAAAATTGGCGGATTTTCGGATTGGCGAATTGGCGAATATGACCACAGACCACGGACCACAGACGACGCATGCGAGGGCCAGCGCACGCCAACCGTGGTTTGGGACTTGGGACTTGAGACTGGAATTGGCGAATTGACGGATTACTGAAGTTGCGAATATGACCACAGCCCACGGATTCATCCGTGGGGAAAATGTTCACCAAAGCCAATTCTTCAACCGTTTCAACGGTTTTCTATTGGACTTCGGACCTTGAACTAAAGCGAAAAGGATGCAAAGAAAAACGTTTCAACGTTCCAACGTTTCAACGTTCTAACGAACTTGCCATCCGAAATAATCCAAAATCGAAAATCCAAAATCGAAAATCGCGGATTCTCCTTGTCCCCTTGTCTTCATCTTCGGTCATTTTTTACCACAAAGGACACGAAGAAGGCATAAAGGACACAAAGATGTCCAACGTTCCAACGAACCGATCATCCAAAATCGAGAAGCGTGGTTGATCGATTACGACAACGATTGCGACAACGACGAGACTGTCCAGAATTTGCGAATTGGCGGATTAATTCCCTTTGCGTTCTTTGCGCTTTCTCCGCGCCCTCTGCGGTTAACGCGGTCTGGATTCCGGCTCAAATCCGGAATGACATTCCTCGTTGACCCGGTACTTGAGCCACGAAGCGGCGAGCGGAGTCGCCGGAAAGCGGTTTCCTTGGAGAACCACGATCTACGAAGTCCTGAGCAAAATCGCAACGCAGAGGCCCGTTCCGGGGAAGAACGAGCTCCAACCTCTTGCAAATTATTAATATATCGTGTACCTTTCGCGATATAAACACATCATGGAGGGGATATGATCTATGAGCTGGTTTTATCTATTACTTTCTTGTACGGAAGGTGAATTCGCGTGCATTCGCAGGATTCTCCCTCGTGAGGAACAGCGCATCGGAACCGTCTCCCATGCCGCGGCGCCCGCTCGTGCCGCCGAAGGACACGATGAAACACGGGGCATCGATCGAGTCCATACCGTTTGCTGGCCGAATTGCGCAAGAGGACCGACAACCACGGGGAACGTGTTTCCCCATGCAAATTGCTTTGAAATGACGATTGATACTTATAGATGAAAAGTTCAATACAACGCAGTTGGTCTTTCAACGGAGGATTTCAGACATGTATCGGTCAGCGCGTTTCCAACCAGCAAAGAGTGGATTCAAAACCACTCGATCAGTATCGCGTCGCTTCGGAAGTCGGTTGGCAAAAGTAACTTTCGGTCTGCTCATCGGCGCGGCGCTCACGTTCGCCGTTAAGGGCACCGTTTTTTCTTCCATGCAATCGCCTGGATCTCGAACGCCGTCGGCTCTCAGTATCGCGGTTCCCTATCCATTTTACTTCTACCGGATCATCAGCGCCAGGTACGATTCCATCGTCGTCTATTGCGTCTACGGAGAGATCTGCCTCCCCAACCGGGACAGCCTCCAGGTCACGTTCAAGAACAAGTATCCGAGTCCGGGCCTTGATACTACCGCAGAGGCCATCTATGCTCTGTCCAAGACCAATCCGTTCCCCGTGAACGATACGACCGAACTGAGCGTTTGGAGGCAGCTTCCCATCCGTCGCTTAAATATGTCGTTGCCCTATACACTGCCGGATACAGTGGCCTGGATCATGGAATTACGGAATGCCGACGATGACGCGCTTCTGGCCGTGCTCGACAGCGCGGGATTTCTCGCGGGGCGAGGAGCGGATTCGACGGAATACCCGGCCATGTTCGGTTTGGCAAATCAATGCTGCTGGTCCTACGACTTGCTGCATTATTTCCTCAAGGATTATAATATCACGAGCGTTGACTCCGCGTACCTCCAGTTCAGGATCAGGGTTTTCGGCGACAACGATGACTGCAACGTCTATGACGATTACACGTACGGCTACAAGTTCTCGAACGATTTTCTCGCCTCTTCCGCCAATAAGCGAGAATGAGCGCAGACGATAGCAACGTGCTAACATATTTCTTGCAAGAAGCGAAAATAAAGAGGGCCTATGTGTACCCGATAAGTCCCCGTTCACGACGAAGCTTTATATCTCGTGACATGAATCTTGATAATTATAGATTCATAACCGTGAGAGCAATTCCATTGCGCGCGATTTTTCTGCTTCTCGTTGTATTTCCGCTTCTCTCGATTCATGCATATTCCCAAAACACTATCAAAGGACTCGTTCTCGATGCCGTTTCGGGAGAACCGATAAGGTGGGCAAATGTACTGGTCAAGGGGACAAGTAAAGGAACCTGCACCGATGGCAACGGAAGATTCAAGTTCAACACTGACAGGAATTCCTTGTCATTGAAAATATCCAGTATTGGGTACGAGAGCAAAGTAGTTGCGATTCAATTTCCACTTGGTGAAATGGTTACAATAAAACTCAAACCGAGTGTGATTGAATTCCCGGAGATCATCGTTACACCTTCAGATTCTCTCGCGTTATATGTTGTGAAACGCAGCATTGAAGCTAAGGAACAGAGATCAGACAATGCTCAACAATACACTGCTCTATTCCAGACCCAATTCAAAGCAATCATTACCTCAGTACAAGTCGACTCTTCCCTCTTAAGAGATATGAAGATAATTGAGTTGATTGGCGAATTTCATTTTTCCGGAAAAGATGATGTCACCGAAATCATACAAGCAAGAAGAGTCCATAAAAGAGAAAAATCTCACGAAATAGTGATAGGGCCTGAAAATACATTTCGTTCTATACTTTGGCAAAATCTATCTAACGATTACGTGTTTGACAATGTTACAGGACCAATATCATACACTGGCTTGAAAAAGTATATGTACAGATCCGTGGGATTGACTGTTATCGATGGTATAAAAGTATATATTATAAAATTCCTGCCACTACATAATGATAAACTTCTTGCAGAAGGCCTGATGTATATTGAATCAGATACATACTCAATGGTAAAAGCGGAAATAAAATTGAATAACACGGGATTGATAAATAATCGGTACTCTCCTTTTATAAAAATATTTCAATTAGAAATCAGCCAAGTATTTAAAAGAGTTAATAATAGTATCTGGCTGCCAGCGTTTTCGGAATTCAATGAAAAAGACAGCATAAACATACCTGGTTTTGATAAAGCCATGATACATCATAACGCAACATGCATCGTCGAAGATTATTCATATGACAGCAGCAAGGTTTCCTATTCGTCAAAGTACATCATATTGCCTGGTGCGGATAACAAGGACTCATTGTATTGGGCGACGCATTCATTATTTCCCGATGACAGCGTATACTTTTCTCACAGGAATCTCAACATCGATTCTACAAAAACCAGTCTTGATTCAAGTGATATCAAACATCAAGAAATGAATCCGGATACAGTCTAGGAACACCCTTCGTGGATGACTTTTTTGTCCGGCGGATATTATAATGTGAATACTACAAAAATACTTCTGCCGAACATTTTATCCATTCATTATTTCGATAAAATCCAGGGCTATAACCTGTCATACCCACTGGAAATAT
>JAJRXL010000204.1 GCA_024276335.1 Bacteroidota bacterium | reverse complement strand
TTTCTTTTTAGCCATGATGCCTCCTTGCAGTTAACGATGGTGAACAATGGCGGTTAGAAAAGAAGCACACCGTGCTTTTGCACTGATTAATGTAATTAAAATCACGGGTGATAACAAGTCCTTTTTATCGAATTTTCACATCTGTACCCGAAGAATCGCCTTTATTTCCGGGGGTCTGAGACGAGCGCCCCCGCTTCGTGACTGGTCCCCGTCCGGGATGTTTTCACCCCTTGCCGCAAACATACGGTGTTTAAACATCATTGATTTACACATAACACGAACCCGGATATATGATTTCATTCCTGTAACGTGGTAAAACCTTACCGTCTTCCGCTTTAATCAGCATTAGTATTTCCCCGTCGAACTTCATGACAAGTTCGCGCATTGGTTTTTCTCCCGCGGTTTATGAAAAAGCACGATCGGGTTTTAGCGGTTCCGCTAATCCATGATTTTCCGCAGGAAGGCAGGTTTATCCGGATCACCTTTATCGATACGTTGCTTTCTTTCCTCGTCCGTCATTTCGCGCGGGGATTCTTCCTCTTGTTCCGCGCTGTGTATTCCCTTCCGAATGTAGGCCGGCGTATCGAGGTCGCGCAGCTCCATGATACCCGATGGAATGTGCCGGATATTACCGGGCACAGCCTGCTTGCCGGTGGAACCCATACCGCGTGCACTCGCGTGTCGCCGATTGAAACCAGTGGCAATAACGGTAACCATCATCTGGTCTTCCATTTTCTCGTCGATGACAACGCCCCAGATGACATTCGCGTCTTCGCCCGCAGCTTCCTGTATGATGGATGCGGCTTCGTCGATTTCGAGCAACGAGAGGTCCTTCCCGCCGGTGAAGTTGATGAGAATTCCCTGCGCTCCCGCAATGGAAACCCCTTCCAACAACGGGCTCGAGATAGCCGACTGCGCTGCTTCGACCGCCCTGTTCTCACCGGCCGCGATGCCCGACCCCATTAAGGCGTCGCCCATATCGCGCATGATGGTGCGTACATCGGCAAAATCCACGTTCACCAGGCCGCCCACGTTAATGATTTCCGCAATCCCTCGCGTCGCGTTGTACAAAACTTCGTCCGCCAGCTTGAATGCTTCCGTCAACGGGGTCCCCCGGTCGACGATGCTTAACAAGCGCTGGTTGGGAATGACGATCAACGTGTCCACGTGCTTGCGCAGCTCTTCGAGTCCTTCCTCCGCATGGTGCATCCGTTTCTTGCCTTCATAATGGAACGGCTTGGTTACAATGGCCACCACCAGAGCGCCAAGCCCCTTGGCAATGTTTGCAACCACCGGTGCCCCCCCGGTGCCCGTTCCGCCGCCCATTCCCGCCGTCACAAACACCATGTCACAACCGGACAGGGCGGTGGTCACTTCATCCTTGTCTTCTTCAATGGCCCGGTATCCCATTGTGGGATCGGCTCCCGCGCCAAGTCCGTGAGTCAGGTTCTTGCCAACCTGGATCTTATACTCCGCGGAAGAACGGTCGAGAGCCTGCATGTCGGTATTGACCACGCAAAACTGGACGTTCTGGATACCGCGTGCAATCATGTCGTCCACGGCATTCCCGCCACCGCCACCTACACCGACGACTTTGATCCTCGCTCGGTTATCATGCGTATTATCAAATTCGATGGGCATTGCACCCTCCTCGGTTGAAATGAAACAATTTGTTAAACGTATATGCATTCACAAAAATTTGAATTGTCAATGTGCGCTTACAGTTCATTGAACCAGTTGATCAAGCGACGGAAAACATTCCTGCCGTTCCCGTTCAACTTGATGACATGGCCGCGGCCCAAACTATTCTCCGCGGCGTAGAGGATGATCCCGACGCCCGTCGCATGGATAGGGTTCTCCACTTCCTGTGTCAGCCCGGCCTGGAATCCTTTCGGGATACCCACCTTGACGGGCATACCCAGCACGTCGCTAGCCAACGCCGCCGTCCCCTTGATCAGTGACCCGCCTCCCGTGAGAACGACTCCCGAATGCAAATGGCGGGAATAACCGGAGCGCTTGATCTCGAGGCCGACAATTTCCAGGATTTCCTCCATCCGGGGCTGAATAATCTGGCAAAGAAGAGATTTGGAGATTTCCATGGGATTGCGCCCGCCGATTCCCGGAAGATTGATCGGTGAATCGTCGGTGATCTCGGGCAAATACGCGTATCCATAATTGCGTTTCAGGTGTTCCGCGTCGGCGTTCTTGATGCCCAGTACTTTCCGGATATCTTCCGTCACTTTCTTCCCGGCGATGGCAATGACGGCCGTATGCCGTATCGTTCGGTCCTCGAAAATGGCGATGTCGGTGGTACCGCCGCCGATGTCAACAAGTACCACGCCGACTTCTTTCTCGTCGTCGGAAAGAACGGAGTAACTGGACGCCAACGGCTCCAGCACCAGGTCATGCGCTTCCAGCCCCGCGCGCTCCAGGCAGCGGTAGATATTCTGGGTGGCGGTAATACTTCCCGTGACGATGTGAACAATGGCCTCCATGCGCACGCCCGACATCCCCACAGGATCATAGATGTTATCCTGGCCGTCCACAATGAATTCTTGCGGGATAACATGGATGATCCGCCGGTCGGACGGAAGCGCAACACGCTTGGTATCCTGGATCAATCGCTCTACATCCTTGCGGGTTATCTCGTTCTCCGGGTTGTTGATCGCAATGACACCGCGACTCTGGAAACTCTGGATGTGATCGCCCGCGATTCCCGCCACCACTCCGCGAATCTTCATCCCTGACTGGCTCTCCGCCGATTCCACCGCCTTCTGAATGGACGCGACCGTCTTGTCGATGTGTGTCACCGTTCCTCGCGACATACCTTCGTTTGGCGAAGTCCCGACACCGATTACATTGATCTGCTCGGTCTCTTCGATCGAAGCGACGATAACACTGACCTTGGTTGTGCCGATATCGAGGCCCACGATGATTTCACTCATAGAACACCTTCATGCTTCAAGTTGAAGTGTGAATTCATAACTGTTTCATCACGTTATTTGCGGCCGGTTGATCGCCGTGTTTCCATCGAACGACAATCTGGTTCCTGAACCGCAAGTCGATGTACTCAAGTCTCCGGGGATCATTCTTGAGAGCTATCGTCTCCCAGAACGTCTCAAGGGATCGTAACTTTCGTTCCGTATTTACCGCGTTGCCAAAGATCACGGGTGTGCCGGAAATGGTGGTGAACAAAACGATATTCTTTTCCTGTGCGATAGATATTTCCGAGATCATCCAGTCGTTGGATTCACCGATCCGTTCGGAAGCGCTGACGATCGCCAACGCCTTGCGGATGGCGGACGCAGTAATCCGCTTCCCCGGTTGCAATACCACGGCCGACGGAAGACCGGATATCAGGGGCAGATCACCGGAAGCCGCGCCTGATGCGGGAAGGATGTACCCCGCTTCATCCACCGGGCAGATGTTCCCTCCGGATCCGAGGATGTTCGCTACCGGGACGCGCTCCGATATTTCGATCACCAACGTCGATGGCGGATCGCGGTACACTTCCGCGTTACGAATAAAGGGATTGCTTAACACCGCGTTTTGC
>JAJRXL010000203.1 GCA_024276335.1 Bacteroidota bacterium | reverse complement strand
GTTCCCAACCCACCCTCGCGGTACACCAGCGTAGGAATGAGCTTGTCGGTGGAGTACCCGAAAACGTCGGCGATCATCATCCCCATCTCGTAGCGGTTCAACTTCTGCGGTCCGCCGAGGTGCCAATCATCGGATGGGAGATCGGACTCTAGCAGGTGAAGGACGGCGCGGGCCACGTCCGGGGCGTACAAGGGTGTCCGGTATTGATTCGTGTAAAGGCTGACGTCCTGCTGTTTGCGCAGCCCCTCAAGTATCCACGACAGGAAAGCGCCGGGACCGGTCGCCGCTTCGCCATACATGAGCGAGGTGCGCAGGATATGATACGAGGGACAGATGAGCCGTATGTCCTGCTCGGCAAAGCACTTGGTCTCCGCGTAATAGGTCGCCGGTGAAACGGGATCGGTTTCGGTGTACAAGCCCTTCTTGCCGTCGAAGACGAGATCGGTGGAGATGAAAAAAAACGGGATGCGGTACTCGGACGCGTACTGGGCAAGTTGTCGCGTCGCCACCGTGTTGATGCGGAAGGCATGCGAACGGTCTTGCTCGCACGCCCGCGGATCGGCAAGCGCGGCCGCATGGATGATGGCGGAGTACCCGCCCATGCCCAGCACCTCGGTAAAACGCGTGTACTGGCCAATATCCAGCGGCATCCATTCGCAGAAAGAATCCGAACGCGGATGGCGGTGATACGTGGCTTTCACCCGGTACCCGCGGGCGGCGAGTTCACGGGCGATGTTCCATCCCAGGAACCCGCTGCCGCCTGTGACCAGTATCGTGTCCTGTCCCATGTATGGAATCTATCAAAGTCCACGTGGGGAGACAACGGCAATGAGCGTCCCCCTTTTTCAAGAGCGCAACGGGAAGCGGAAGCCCGAGGGGGAATAAAAGCGGCATTGAATCGCGCTGCGAAAATCGCCAGATTACCGGTTCAACGACGAGCAGGAGCACATGAACCGGGAAAACGTATTTTACCTCGTGTCGGATTACCAGCCCGCGGGCGACCAGCCGGAAGCCATTCGTCAGCTCACGGAAGGCGTGCTGCGGGGCGACCGGTTCCAGACCCTCCTGGGCGTCACCGGCAGCGGCAAGACGTTCACCATTTCCAACGTGATTGCGCAAGTCAACAAGCCGGTGCTGGTCATCTCCCACAACAAGACCCTGGCCGCCCAATTGTACGGCGAATTCAAAGCCTTCTTCCCCGACAACGCGGTGGAGTTCTTCATCTCCTACTACGACTACTACCAGCCGGAAGCATACATTCCTTCCACCGACACCTATATAGAAAAAGACATGTCGATCAACGACGAGATCGACCGGTTGCGCCTGCGCGCCACGAGTGCCCTGCTGGAAAACCGCAAGGACGTCATCGTGGTAGCCTCCGTGTCCTGCATCTACGGCATCGGTTCCCCCGAAGAGTACGCGCGCCAGATTCTCCCGCTCAAGACCGGCCAGGTCATCGAGCGCAACGAGCTGCTCCGTAAGCTGACCGACATCCATTACATCCGCAACGACTATGAATTCAGCCGCGGGACTTTCCGGGTGCGGGGCGACGTGATCGACGTCATGCCCGCCCACGAGGACGAAGAAGCAATACGCATCAGCCTGTTCGACGACGAGATCGAGGACCTGGCATACACCGATCGCATGACGGGGAAGGTGACCGCACGAACAGACAACGTCATCATTTACCCGGCCAAGCATTTCGTCACTACCGAGGAAAACCTCAAGCTGGCCATTACCGACATCGAGCGAGAACTGGAGGACCGCCTGGCGGAATTGCGGTAGCAGGAGAAATTCCTGGACGCGCAGCGCCTGGAACAACGCACGCGGTACGACATCGAGATGATGAAGGAAATCGGCTACTGCTCGGGCATCGAGAATTACTCCCGGCACCTGGCCCGGCGGAAACCGG
>JAJRXL010000202.1 GCA_024276335.1 Bacteroidota bacterium | reverse complement strand
GTGGAAAAAGGATCGGTTTCGCTTGTCTTCATGAACGGGGATTTTCTCGAGCTCAAGTCCGGCGAGCGATTGAAACTGGGTGATTCCGCTAAGGGCAGTCTCTTTGTCGAGGGAAACACGACCCGTGGCGTGGCGAAAGAGGAGGTAACCACGCTGGGGGAAGTGGTGGTGGATCGCAGTTCCGAGGTGCAACGACTTGCCCAGCTCGCGGACGTGTATGGAATCCGGGCCGCGGCTGAAGTGGTTTCGGTTTCGCCCCGCCTGACGATCAGCAGCAAGCGGCCGGTTTTCTACTGGTTCGATTCCGACAGCGCAAACGCGGGTAAAAGCAGGCTTTATCTCTTGGTAGTGAAAAACGAGGAGGGCGATGTCGTTTTGCGCAGGCGGATCTCCGGCAAGGTTTACCGCGTGAACAGGTACGTATTTCCGGCTCGCCTGCCGGGATTCAAAACCGGGCCCGGGGTTCGGTATTCATGGGGTGTATTTCCTTATTCCCGTCATTTCAAGTCTGACGGAACCATGCCCGCCAGGTTCGTTTACGCGGATTCACTTGGGATGGTGGAAGCCTGGCAGCACGTCGCTCGGTTACGCGCTTTCCTGAAACAGAAAAAAATCGACCAGACGACTTTTCACCTCTTAGCTTCATTCTACTACACCGACGAGCGCATCCGGTTATTCAGCGATGCGTTTCCACATCTGATGTACGTGTTCAAGAACCACCGGGAGCTTTCGTACCCCGCCGAACAACTAGCCATTCTATGCAAGAAATTCGGTAATACCACTTCTCAGTTAACCAAGTTTTTCGTCGACCAGGCGTACCGGGTCCGAGCCGGGTTGTAATTCATGTGGCGATATGCTCTTGCGACGTTCCTGGCGCTGTTATGCGGATGCTCGACGCAAGTTCCAGTCCAGCCATCCGCTCTCCGTGTTGGGGTGCAATACTTTGAACAAGGAAAGTACGAGAAAGCCAAGGACGCATTTGAAGCCATCCTGGCCGAGGCGAAAAGCGAGCGCGACATCCTCAAAACCGCTGTTGCATTGAAATGGCTGGGCTCGATCAAGAACCGAACCGGATTGTATAACGATGCACTGGCATTGTACAACCAGGCCCGGGAACTGCTCGACGACGCGCTGGCGGTTACCACGCAGTTATCCCGTGATCAGCGACTCCAGGCTTCCTTGGAACGCGCGAACATCCTGAACAATATCGCGGTTGTTTACATCAAGCTGGGAAAATACGAACAGGCGATCACGATCCACAGGGAGGTACTCGATCAGGACGAGCGTTCCGGTGATATCAATGCGGCAGTAATTTCCCTGAACAACCTCGGTGTGACGTTCAACCGGTACGCCGTGGCGGCAGATGCGGAGGGTGACCGGGATGCTTTCCAGCGGCGGCTTGACACGGCAAGGATGTATTTCCTGCGATCACTGAATGTAAAGGCAACGCCGGACGCCTACCTCAACTACGGTAACACGCAGGCCTTCCGAGGCGATAAAGACAGCGCCGTGGCTCTGTTCTCACAGGCACGGGAGATGTATCATGAACAGGGATGGCTCGTACAGGAAGCGAAGTGCCTGGGAAACATCGGTTTCCTGTTGCGCGAGCTGGGTCGCGACGCGGAAGCCGTGAAGGCCTTGAAGCAGGCTGTGGAGATCGTCGAGGAACTTCGGGGCAACCTGTCTTCGATCGACGTCAGGACGAGTTTCGTTTCGGACAAGTATTACCTTTACGAAAATTTAATCGGGTTGCTGGTAAAAGAAGGCAGCATCGAGCAGGCGTTTGTGACCGTGGAGCAAGCAAAAGCACGTTCCTTCCTGGACATGCTGGGAAACAGGACGGTCGGCGAGGGAAAAGAGCGGGATGCACGGACCAGATCACTAATCGCCCGCGAGCGAGCCCTGGAGCGACGGATTGGTGACGTCGTGCAGAAGCCCGACAGCGCTGCCGTTCTCGTTGACTTAATCGCCCGACACAAGGCGGTGCTTGCGGAACTGACTCGACTCGACCCGGAATACGCCAGCCTGAAGAACGTGGAACCCCTGTCGGTTCTTGCGCTGCAAAATCTCCTCTCGGATTCCACGGCGCTGGTTGAATATTACCTTGGGGATTGGGAGTCCTACGTGTTTGTCGTGCGCAAGGATACCATTGTTGCCGCCCGTCTCGGTATTACGTCGAAGAAGGAATTGGAGCGGAAGGTGGAACAATTCCGTCGCTTGCTTTATTCCGATTTCCCACGCAGGAAAATACGCTTTATTCGCAAGGCCAGGCTGGCGGACAACATGTCGATGCAGCAAGCGCTGAAGGCCTGGTACGCGACGAGTACGCCTGCGACGTGGCAGTACCAGAGTGTCCAACTGTACGCCATGCTCATCGCTCCGGTGCAACGTTGGATGAGGAGGGCGAAGGAACTGTACATCGTGCCCCATGGCATTCTTCATCACTTGCCGTTCCAGGCGCTCGTGCCGCCGCGTGGTCTCGATCATCGAAAGAATGTGCACGTTCTGCGGCCACGCTACCTGATTGAAAAATACAAGGTATCGTATCTTCCCTCCGCAAGTGTTTTGCAATTCGTTTCCGCCGGGCGGGCACGCGAGTTGACCACCGCCCTTATCGTAGGCGATCCGCTCTACGCGGATCCAAAATATCGAAAACGACCGCTGGAAGGGGCCCTGAGAGAATCCGATTCCGTTTCCGTGTTTTTTCGGGAGAAAACAGTGCTCAAACGGGAGCAGGCGGAGGAATCGGTAGTCAAAGTCGCTATCAGGACTCCGGACGTCGTACACATGGCAACACATGGGGAACTGAATACCAGGGATCCGCTTCAGTCTCGTATTTTGTTGGCGGCGAAGAATCCGGTCCCGCCGAACGAGGGCAATCTTACCGTGGCCGAAGTTTTCAACCTTTCCATTCACGCCGGGTTGGTGGCGCTTTCGGCATGCCAGACCGCGGAAGTCTCCGGCAAGGAAGGAGGCTTTACTCCCGGTGACGACCTCATCGGGCTCTCCCGCTCATTTCTCTACGCCGGGGCGCTCGATGTTCTCGCATCGCTGTGGTACGTGGACGACAGGGCCACGTTGGAGTTCATGAAGAGGTTTTACTATCATCTGGTGATTCGTCATCGCTCGAAAGCGGGGGCGGCGCGCCTGGCTGCAATCGATCTCATGAATAACCCGGTTGAACCCGATTGGAAATTCCCCTATTACTGGGCAGCTTTCATCCTGATCGGCTCCATGGACTAAGAGGAACATCGAGCGGCAAATCCAGTATGATGCGAAGTCCTGTTCAACAACGAGGGAGAGAGAAAATGGCGATAACGATACGAACCATATTCCTGGTATTCCTGGTTTTCTGTGGCAGCCTGTGGGGGCAGGAGAAGGAAAAGACGTCCAAGCTTGGTGCGCCGGTTTTTCCCCGGTTGCGATACGTCAATCTCAGCGAGGAACTGAAGCTGGAACACGACATCCTGTCGGGCCTGGGAGCAACGGTGGATTACGCCCGCCGGGACGCGGATGCCGCTACAGTAGCGGGTCAGGCCGTATTGCTCGCTTATGCCGAGCGGCTCGCGGGGCGAAAGGCGCAGTCCATGACTTCGATCCGTTTGCTCAAGGAAGCGGCGCGAATCGCCGAGGAGCAGTAAAACCAGGAGGCGCTGCGGGCGATCGAGCTTGCCGCTGCACGAATCGAGGGGGCTGCGCCGATCGTGGCTGAACTCAAGGATAAATTTGACCTGTTCGCTAACACGCGGGGGACCGGGGAGTTTGTTGCCTTCGTGAAAATCGAGAACAAGACCGGGCGAACGTTGGATATCTATATCGACGGGAATTACATGGGATACCTTTACGCGGATGAGACGAGCGTCTATACCTCGCACAATGGAACGACAAACGCCCGTGTCTTCGACATCTTGGGGAACACGGTAAAGGAAGTATTTTACCTTCAACCGGAACAGACCTTCACATGGGTAATCAGACCCTGAATTCCAAACGCGCGGCGATGACCGATACATACCGACAGACGGTCGATTTTCTCTTTGGCTTACAAATGTTCGGAATCAAGCTTGGCCTGGAGAACATCGGTTTACTGTGCCGGTTCCTCGATGATCCGCACCGTGCGTTTCCCGTCATTCATATTGCGGGTACGAACGGCAAGGGATCGACAGCGGCGCTGATTGCTTCGATTCTCATGTCGTCCGGAATGCGCGTCGGTCTCTATACCTCGCCCCACCTCGTCGATTTTACCGAGAGGATATCCGTGAACGGCATATCGATAGCACGGGAGAGGGTGGTGGATTTTGTGAAGCGCACCCGTTCTGAGATCGAACGTCTCCGTGCGACATTTTTTGAAACTACCACCGCCATGGCTTTTTGGCATTTCGCGGAAACTGACGTTGACGTGGCGGTAGTGGAAACGGGAATGGGAGGAAGGCTCGATGCCACGAACATCGTTGATCCTCTGCTCACAGTTATTACCGGTATCGCCGCCGACCACGTGGAGCACCTGGGCTCTTCCCTTCGCGAAATCGCTTTTGAAAAGGCAGGGATCATGAAAACCGCGGTTCCTCTTTTGCTTGGCCCCTGTCCGGCTGAAGCACACGAGGTCATCGAACGGGTAGCGCGGGAAAGGTGCGCTCCATTGACAGCCGTAGCATCAGGAATGGTGAATGATATCCGGTACGACAACTTGCAGGAGATGACGTTCAGTTACTCGTCGAAAGGACTCGGGAAAAAGATGTGGAGGACGGGATTGGTTGGCAGGTGCCAGGCGTGGAATGCCGCCCTGGCAATCGAAGCTGCTCGCGTGCTGGAAGAAGCGGGGTGGAGTGGGATCACGGAAGATGCTATTCGACACGGGCTCGTTCACGTTCGAAATCAAACCCGTCTTCGGGCGCGCCTCGAGCAGGTTGTCAACCTGGATGTGATACTCGATGTCGCCCATAATCCCGACGGCCTGGCGCATCTTTTTGAGACGTTCTCTTCAGCGTTCGATACCCATGATACAACGCTGATCTGCGGCATCCAGCGCACCAAGGCTCTGCCCGACATCGTGGAAGTGATCATGGCCTATTCATGGAAACAGGTTGTCACTGCTTCCAGCAGTCACCCGGATGCGCTGCCACCGGAAAAATTTGCCGGGATGCTGAAAGAACGCGGATTGCTCCGGCTGAAGGTAAAGTCTCAGGATGAAACGTGGTCATGTTGCCTCGCGGAGGCCGGTGGTGTAAAATTGATCTGTGGTTCGCATTTCCTGGTTGGGGATATTCTTGCAGAAAAAAATTTTCGGATGAGCGGTAAAAGTATTGACAATTACGGCTAAATCGTTATATTACATGCGGGTTCTGACCTCCCGTTAAGTTCTCACAGGACTTTACAATTCTCGAAAATCACCTGATTATCTTCGCCATGTTCAAACTGCTTGCGGGTACAAAGCAATACCGGCAGCATCGTGCAGGCAGCGATCATTAAATGATCGAGCAGGACACTGATTAATTCCAAGAATACAATTCCATGACCGCATTATCCCTGTCATGACCACAAGGGTTGCTTACCGTGCATCAGAATCCATTTACAAAATTCCGTTTTGTGAAATCAATCACTAATTGTTTTACATAGTCACAAGGATCAACACCAATGCCAATGGACATAACCCAACTGAAGTCCAAGCGTATTGCCGAGCTCAGCGCAATTGCCAAGGAAATGGGAATAACCGGCGCCGGCGAGCTTCGGAAGCAAGAACTCATTTTCAAAATCCTGGAAGCCCAGATACAGCAGGACGGTTTCAGCTACAGTACCGGTGTCTTGGAAGTGCTGCCGGATGGTTACGGTTTTCTACGCTCGGTGGATTACAACTACTTGCCGTCTCCGGACGATATTTACGTCTCCCCAAGCCAGATCAAGAAATTCGGTTTGCGTACCGGGGACACGGTCAGCGGGCAGGTACGACCGCCCAAGGAGGGCGAACGCTTTTTCGCCTTGTTGAAAGTGGAAAGCGTAAACGACGAAACGCCGGAGAAGATTCGCGAACGGACGTTGTTCGACAACCTGACCCCGCTTTATCCCAACGAGCGACTCCGGTTGGAGGTCTCGGCGGGAGAATTATCCATGCGCATCATGGACCTTCTGGTGCCAATCGGAAAGGGGCAGCGCGGACTGATCGTTTCTCCGCCCAAAAGCGGGAAGACGATCCTCTTGCAGAAGATCGCCAACAGCATTACGCGCAACCATCCGGAAGTCGTTCTCATTGTTCTCCTGATCGACGAACGTCCGGAGGAAGTGACGGACATGGAACGCTCGGTAAACGCCGAGGTCGTAAGTTCAACGTTCGACGAACCGCCGGAACGCCACGTACAGGTTTCGGATATGGTGCTGGAAAAAGCGAAGCGATTGGTGGAGGCGGGAAAGGACGTTGTCATCCTGCTCGATTCCATTACGCGTCTCGCTCGCGCACATAACACGGTGGTGCCTCACAGTGGCAAGATCCTCTCCGGCGGTGTCGATGCCAACGCTCTCCATCGCCCGAAGCGCTTTTTCGGAGCCGCTCGGAACGTGGAAGAGGGAGGCAGCCTGACTATTCTCGCTACCGCTCTCGTGGAGACGGGAAGCCGGATGGACGAAGTGATCTTCGAAGAATTCAAGGGCACGGGCAACGCCGAAATCGTTCTCGATCGCAAGCTCTCCGATCGCCGCATCTTCCCCGCCATGGATATCAACCGCTCCGGTACTCGTAAGGAAGACCTCCTCCTGACGCCCGACGAGTTGAACCGCGTGTGGATCCTCCGGAAAGTCCTCAGCGATTACACCGTGGTCGAAGCCATGGAATTCCTCCTCGGAAAAATGAAGGGCACCCGGTCCAACTCCGAGTTTTTAAAAGTGATGAATAGCTGATATCTTCCCAGTAAATGGCCTCGTTGCTTACGCGTCGTGACAGGGGATGATAAAAGGGGTCATCGAAAATACTATCACGCACATTATTTGAGATAAGCACATGAGTACAGCAGTAATCCTCGGTGGATGTCGTACGCCTATTGGTTCATTCATGGGAAGTTTGAGTTCTATGTCGGCGCCGAAACTTGGCGCAATCGTCATCGGCGAAGCCGTGCGCCGAGCGGGAATAGCGCCTGAAGACGTGTCGGAAGTCATCATGGGAAACGTCCTCACCGCGGGTGTGGGACAAGCACCTGCACGGCAGGCAGCGCTGGGAGCAGGACTGCCGCACAGTGTCCCTTGTATGACGATCAACAAGGTTTGTGGCTCCGGCTTGAAATCCGTCATGCTGGCCGCCCAGGCAATCATGACCGGCGATGCGAACGTTGTCGTCGCGGGCGGTATGGAAAGCATGTCCAACGCTCCGTACCTCCTGGACAAGGCGCGTTCCGGCTACGGTTTCGGTCATGCCCAACTCATCGACTCCATGATCAAAGACGGCCTGTGGGACGTGTACAACGACTTCCACATGGGCAATGCCGCCGAGCTTTGCGCAAGTGAATGCAATATTCCGCGGGAAAGCCAGGATGAGTTTGCCATCAACAGTTACAAACGTGCCTTGCAGGCGATCGAATCGGGCGCATTCGCGGACGAAATCGTCTCCGTTGAAATACCACAGCGAAAAGGCGATCCCGTGGTTGTCTCTGAAGATGAAGAACCCAAACGAGTAAAGTTTGAGAAAATTCCGTCGTTACGACCCGCTTTCCAAAAAGATGGTACCGTGACCGCGGCTAACGCATCCTCGCTCAACGACGGCGCGGCGGCGCTGGTTGTCGCCTCGGAAGAATGGGCCAAGGCTCATGGGATCCAACCGGTAGCGAAAATCGTGACACAGGCCTCTTTCGCCAAGGCGCCGGAGTGGTTCACGACAGCACCCGCGGACGTGATCAAGACCATTACCGCGAAGGCCGGACTTACCGTTGATGACATTGACCTGTTCGAGGTTAACGAGGCCTTCGCCGTCGTTGCTCTCGCCACCAATCAACTTGTCGGACTAAACCCCGAGAAGGTCAACGTCAACGGCGGGGCGGTTGCTTTGGGGCATCCCATCGGGGCCAGCGGGGCGCGTATCCTGGTGACGTTGTTGTACGCGATGAAGAGTCGCAATGCGAGGCGCGGTCTGGCGACCCTGTGCATCGGGGGTGGAGAAGCCAGCGCGGTCATTGTTGAAGCAGCCTGATCATCCTATTCCATACACAACAAACCGACGAACTCCAATGAATTCTATCGTAGTTATCGGAGCCGGGACGATGGGTAACGGAATCGCCCACGTTTTCGCTCAAACGGGTTACTCCGTATCACTGGTTGATATCAAGCAGGAATTCCTCGATCGCGCCTTGGCTACTATCGCCAAGAACATGGACAGACAGGTCAAGAAAGAGAAAATGACCGAGGAGGACAAAACTGCCGCTCTCGCCCGTATTACGGCCAGGACCGACCTGGCGGAGGCAGTGAAAACGGCGGATATTATCATCGAAGCGGTAAATGAAAACATTGATCTCAAGAGGAATATCTTTCGCACTGTTGACGAGAATGCGCCTGAAGGCTGCATTCTTGCCTCCAACACTTCCTCCATTTCCATCACCACCCTGGGCGCAACCACGAAGCGGTCGCACCGGGTTGTAGGAATGCATTTTTTCAACCCCGTGCCGGTCATGAAACTGGTGGAAGTCGTGCGCGGGCTCTCCACCTCCGACGACACGGTTGCTGCCGTGATCGAGCTTGCCGAAAAACTTGGTAAGGTACCGGTGGAAGTGCGCGATTTCCCCGGGTTCATATCCAACCGCGTGCTCATGCCCATGATCAACGAGGCGATCTACGCCCTGATGGAAGGCGTCGCGACCGCGGAAGCCATAGACGAGGTCATGAAGCTGGTAATGGCGCATCCCATGGGGCCTCTCACTCTGGCGGATTTCATCGGCCTGGATGTGTGCCTCGATATTCTCAACGTGCTTTACGAGGGATTTGGCGATCCGAAGTACAGGCCTTGTCCACTATTAAAACAGAAAGTTGCCGGCGGACACCTCGGACGGAAAACCGGCAGGGGTTTTTTCGATTACAATTGAGTTAACTGACAACATGGATTTTACTTTCACAGAAGAACAGAAAATGATCCGGGACACAGCCCGGGAATTTGCCAGGGAGGAAATCGCGCCGACGGCAATCGAACGCGACATCGAAGCGAAGTTTCCCACGGACATTATTAAGAAACTCGGCGAGCTGGGATTCATGGGCATGATGGTTGATCCGAATTACGGGGGCGCCGGTTTGGATACGATCAGCTACGTGCTGGCCATCATCGAACTCTCCAAGGTCGATGCATCGGTCGGGGTTATCATGTCCGTGAACAACTCGCTCGTATGTCATGGATTGAACAAGCATGGAACGGAGCACCAAAAGACGAAGTACCTTGCGCCGCTCGCCACCGGTCAGAAATTGGGGGCCTTCTGCCTCAGTGAACCCGAAGCGGGGTCGGATGCCACCAAGCAGCATACATCGGCCAAGAAAGTGGATGGCGGGTGGGTCCTGAACGGGATCAAGAACTGGATAACGAACGCCATCTCGGCGGACTACTACCTTGTCGTTGCCCAGACGGACCCTGAGAAGGGACATAGGGGTATCACCGCCTTCATCGTCGAGAAGGAATTCGAGGGCGTCAGCCAGGGAGTTAAGGAAGACAAGCTTGGAATTCGTAGCTCCGATACGGCCACGGTGACCCTCCAGGATACATTTGTTCCCGACGAGAACGTCTTATGGGAGGTAGGCAAGGGATTTAATTTTGCGATGGATACACTGAACGGGGGGCGCATTGGGATTGCCGCACAGGCTGTGGGCATTGCAGAAGCAAGCCTGGAAGATTCGATAGCCTATGCCAAGGAACGGAAGGCCTTTGGCGTACCGATTGCGGAGCACCAGGCAATACAGTTCAAATTGGCCGATATGGCCATGAAATTGGAAGCGGCGACGTTGTTGACTTTGAAAGCGGCAGCGCAAAAAGACGCCGGAGAGAATTACATCAAACTGGCGGCGATGGCCAAGGCATACGCCTCGGAAACCGCGGTGCAAAATGCCCTGGAAGCCATCCAGATCCATGGCGGGTACGGATACGTACGTGAATACAAGGTCGAACGTTATTTGCGGGACGCCAAGATTACCGAGATCTATGAAGGGACAAGCGAGATTCAACGTATTGTTATTTCGCGCATGATCCTTAAAGACTAAATCATATGTTATCCAAGTAATGTGGAGGTTCTATGAAACGCTTTTTACCGATAGTGATTTTACCGTGCCTCATCGTACCGTT
>JAJRXL010000201.1 GCA_024276335.1 Bacteroidota bacterium | reverse complement strand
CTTCCGGAACGACGCGCTAGCCGAAAAAGGACCGGGGATGCACCTTGCGGCACATCCCCGGCGGTCCTAAAACTCCCCAAACGTTACATGCGCATCAGGGGTGAAACGAAAACGCTGTGTGAATACGTCCATTCAGATATGAGAGGATCACGGTTCTCAACTGAGCCGGATCTTGTGTCCATCCGATCTGGGCAGCCACTTCTTCCCACGGAATAAACACTTCACGGAACATTCCCCACTGGTTGATAACCAATCGCAGAACCATGTCATCGGTCAGGTCAAGCTCGGCGCGAACGCCCTGGTCATCCCATAACTCGATGAGACCGTTATAACTGTAGCCAATAACTTCGAAATCAAAATCACCGAAGCGAACCCGGTTATTGGTGATCTCCAGGGGCCCTTCCTGGGTCATTATACTGAGAGTACCGTAGAACTGGATTGGTTGAATATACGTGCGTGGAACAACCGGTCCCGTGTAGGACCATCCCTGCGCGTAGGCGCTTCCACCTACGAGCAACAGTGTCAACAGCAGAAGCGAAGACAGTCGACGGATCATGTTAGAACCTCCAAAATATTGTTAAAGAATAGTGTATGAAGAAAAGGGGGCATTTTGAAATTATTTCCAACCCTGTTTCGTCCTTGCGAGTAAAACTCTTCCTGTAAAGCACTGGATTTGCCGTTTTGACACGAAATATCTCTGGAGAGTGAATTACGAGTAATCATTTGTAACAATTTTATATCACCTGTACCATGAACGTGTAATCGCGGTTTTCTATCATCCTATTTTGGAGCTCATTCATCATCACGATTGCAATTTATACAAGCGCCGTGCCATGTGAGATATATGCCTGTTCCCGGCTTATATCGTCATTTTTGTTGGCGCTCCGCATACATTTATTGCAAGTTCTTACAAAAATAGCTGCAACAATGTAATTATTGCAGCCAACGAATGCTGTCAGGAACTACGAAGAAGGGGGAAGTTCCGCAAGATGCAAATTATGCATAGCGGATGTTGCAAATCTCCTCTATCTTGCATGGAATTGAAGTATGAGCCTGTCCAAACCGATTTCAGGATACGGGAGATTCTCGAAATTGCATGGAAAGAATTGTTGACACCTCTATGGGGGTAGCGGTTCTTGAAAGACCTTCAACAATTCTACAACGCACGCTACACTTTCCGTGGTGCCCATGTGATCATGCACTCGGGTGAAAAAAGAAGAAAAATGGGAGGATTAACGCGTTTTCAAGCTTCCATCAGTCAGAAAGCTAGACCGTCGCTCTTTACTGGATTTCGAAATATGTCCTGCCCCCTGTCCAGCTATCCCTGGGAAAGTTTCGTGGCTTATTCGGGCTGGAGAGATCGAAGAAATAGATGAGACTTTGGGGACGACAACCGGGAAAGCGCGGCGAAGACAAGGGTTGGCCTTCCCCGTCGCTTACGGGAGACGCTGTAAGCCGGCGCCTGAAGCGGCATCGTGAAACGGGAAAAGGGAAGAACGATCGCCCTGGCATAAATGACGTCGATGGGAGCAGGAGCGCAAGAGACATGGGCCGATTCACTATCGCTACGCGATATGAATCAAAAAAACGCGAAGGGTTTAGCTTCCCTTCGCGTTGTGCCCGGAACAGGAATCGAACCTGCACGAGGATACCCTCACTACACCCTGAATGTAGCGCGTCTACCAGTTCCGCCATCCGGGCGCACGTATTAAAATACATGAGAAACACGAGAAAATCAAAAGCCCCATGCCCCACCCCTTCCCTCGTACCGCGAGATATGCGCGGAGATCAGGAACAATGACAAAGTCCCACCCATAGTAATATAATGGACGGAACGGAAATGTAATTGACAAACCTGTCTTCATTGTCTATATTATCACAGTACTTGTTTCAAAGGAGAGTATCATGGCACTGAAAAAAGATCCCAAAGTAGACATCCACGGAAAAACGCGACTATACTTCGAATATTCTCTCGTAGGTTCGCTTGTTTTAGTTCTCTTTGCATTCATGTTTTTCCCTAACGTTGACAGCGGGAACTCCGGCCCCATGTACAGCCAGGAAGTTGTGAACATCGAGGAAATCGAAAATACACGCCAGCAAGTCAAACCACCGCCCCCGCCCAAGCCTCAAATTCCCATCGAGGCGCCCTCCGATGAAGTCATCGAGGATGTGGATATCTCTTCCGAGCTTGATTTGAGCAAGCAGATGGAGCCACCACCGCCACCAAAACCGCCAAAAGAAGACCTCGAGGATGAATCGTATTTTGCCGTGGTTGAAGAGCTCCCGAAGATCGAAGGAGGACTTCAGGCACTCCAGGAGAAGGTCGTGTACCCGGAATTTGCCGTCCGTGCCGGTATTGAAGGCACCGTCCACCTCCTCGTCTATATAGATAAAACAGGTAAGGTAACAAAAGTGGAAGTTTTGAAAGGGATCGGCGCCGGTTGCGACGAGGCCGCTATCGAAGCGGTGAAAAAAGTGAAATTCACCCCCGGGAAACAGCGTGGCAAACCGGTTAACGTAAAGATGTCCATCCCTATTCGCTTCAAGCTCACGGACTAATTCATCGGAACGTGACGAAACGTTACGCGAGGCTCATGCGGCCTTCCTCAACCGAAAACGCACAGGAACACTAGCCGTCAGGATCATTCTCTTCAACCAATACTCTCAATACTCTTTCATGGTTTACCATTCGAGGTTCATGCACATGAAGCAATCAGTTCTACTCCTTTCTCTCGCCGTTGCGGCTCTTTTCACCAGTTGTGCGTCAAAAGAGGTAGAGACAAAGGCTCTTCGCGCGTCCTTCAAGGAAATCAAAGTCATAACAAAACCCGGAGCGGGAAGTAATGGTACGCGTGTCGAGATGGTTATGCATCTCGATAACCGGACGGAACATACAATGCAGGTCGGTTTTGTGGAAACGACGGTGTATTCGGCTGTGGATGGAAAAGCGCTCCTTCGCTTTCGCCCTATCGTTCCCGAGGCATATGGAACAATGTCCCTCGTGCAATTGCTCCCGAAACAGGCAAAGGATTTTCCCGTCGTCAGCGCTCCCAACTTGTCTGCGTTCGACCTTACCCAGCATCCGCAAGTTATCGTGGAAATGGCATTGACAACATCAGATGGATTCAGAACAAAGGTTCGGAGTGCGCAAGTTCCTGTTACAAAGGAATAAGACCGCGGCCGCGTGCGCCTTTCTCCTGATTTCTTTTACAGGATGCCTGTCTATTCGTGAGGAACCGCCCGTCATCTCGTACACCATTCAGGAAGTGAATGTATGGTGCGATTTCATGCCCGGAGTAAAGCCGTCGTTACACGCCCAGATGCTCGTGAATATCGAGAATGCAACGCCGGACAGCCTTCGATTGTCCGAATTCACCGGCTTGATCTCCGACATCAGCGGGTACGCCCTGCGCCGTTTCACGGTGCACGCATACCACGAAAACAATCGGAGGCGCGTAGTCGTCCTGCCTCCGGCCGGTTCGGTTCAGCTTGATCTCCGCTCCATTCGCAACGTTCCTCCCATCGACGCGGATCGATTCGACACGGTATCCTATTCCGTTATCTGCCGGACGTCTCTTGAGGATGTCGTGATCATTACAGCCGATTCCGTCCGGGTGTTCATTACCCAATGAAGAACCGCTTCACCTTTCCCACGTTCGCCCTGCTGGTTGCGCTGGCGCCGGCTCTTCAAGGCCAATACATCGTGGATTACACGATCGGCGACTTCGCAGGCGCGACGCACTTTTCCATCGATCCGGTCGGGAATATTTTTATCTCCGATACCGATGCCAACCAGGTACTGAAACTGAACTCCAAGGGGGAAGTTCTTGCGAAGTTCGGCGGTAAAGGCTGGCAACAAAACCAACTCGACCATCCGCTTGGTATCGATGCCAGGTTCGGAATCGAAGTGTACGTCGCGGACTATGGAAATAACCGCATCGTCCAGCTTGACAAGAACCTCAATTTCATCGCGGTTTTTGAACGAGGCGGCGGCGCAAACCCGGATGAGCAATTCGGATACCCGCGATCCGTTTCCGTGAATCGGTTAGGCGACCTCTACCTGCTGGATTATGAGAACCTCCGCGTTCTGAAGATCAGCACGTTCAATTCCGTCGTGGACGCTTTTGGCAACGTGGAATCAGGGGAAGGACAGATCACGGAACCTCGCGACCTCACGGTGGACAGAAATGATATCGTGTACGTTCTTGAACCGAATAGAGTCGTCGCTTTCGATCCTTTTGGAACGTTCATTTGGTCCACGCAG
>JAJRXL010000200.1 GCA_024276335.1 Bacteroidota bacterium | reverse complement strand
TACGCGTCGTATCGGCATGGCTCCTGATCATTCCGAGGTTCCCATTATCGCGGGGGCGCGACTGCTTGGAAAAACCGGCGCTGCCACCCTCGGAGTCATGAGCATCCAGACAGCGCGGAGGGATACTGTCCCGGCGGCCAATTATACGGTACTCCGCTGGAAGCAGGATATATTGGAGGAATCCAGTGTCGGCATCATCGGCGTGGGAAAGATGGAATCGAATCGACTGAACGGGGTGTACGGAGCGGATTTCCTCTATTCCACGACCGACTTGTTCGGTAACAAGAACTTTTCGTTCGGTGGAGCCGTCGCGCAAAGTTACACCTCGGACGCCGATACGAGCACGGGCGAGGCCTATAGGTTCTTCGTAAGTTATCCGAATGATCTTGTCGAATTCGATGCGGCCTGGACAAAAGTCGGACAGAGCTTCAACCCGGAGACGGGGTACTTGAGGCGAAAGCATGCGCAAATGTACTACGTGGAGTTGCAGCTCAACCCCCGGCCGGCGTTCATTCCGTGGATTCGAAGGCTGGTATTCAAACCCCTGGACATCAATTACTACGTTGATGATATAACGGGCGAAATGCAGAGTGTGTCCACCGAATTCAGGCCGCTCGGTTTTTCCACGCGTAGCGGCGAGTTCTTTGAATTCAATATCCAGCGCTCGGCGGAAAACCCGGGGGGGGATTTCGAAATTCACGAGGGAGTCATTATTCCGGCCGGGAAGTACTGGTTCACGCACTATGAACTCCAATTCGGCACGTTCAAGGGACGGCCCCTGTCGGGATTTTTCTTCGTGAACTGGGGAGATTTTTACGACGGCAAGCTAACGGAAATATTTATCCGGGCGACGTGGCAGATAAACAAGCATGTCAGCGTAAGCTCTGATTACACCAGGAACGACGTCGCTTTGCACGGGGGTGCGTTCTCGGTAAATGAAGCTGTCACCAGAATTGATTTTGCGGTAAACCCGGACCTGTTCGGGTCCGTTTTCGCCCAGTGGAACGACGAGGACAACAGGGTGCTTCTGAATTTCCGCGTGAACTGGATCCCGGAACCGGGAACGGATTTCTACTTTGTCGTCAACCAGGACATAGATTCGGAGACAGGGGAATGGCTCCTGGCGCACACGACCGTCCTGACGAAATTCGTCTGGCGATTCGTGCTGTGATTACCTGCCTGTGATGAATGCAAAAGCTGATACGATGCTTATGAAAACGCTCTGCCATGTGTGCTGCCACAGCATGTGTTTTGGCATCCACTTATAAAGCGGAAGAAGAAAATAGAGCGAGAACAACACGGTAAATATGACCACAAAGGCTTGAATAAAATCCTTCGCGGCAAATTCTATTGACACGGCGCGCAAGACGATGCCCCCTCCCACTCCCGCCACGAGAATCACAATACCGTATAATAGGCGCTTTGACGCGCGCGTTTCAGTGACCGTTTCTTATTCCTCCGATTAAATGTGATCAGAATCCTATTTTCATGGATTACTTAGTATTTCCTGAACAACGTATTATCAAGGATCAACAAAATAATCCAAGAAAGTTTACCAGTATAACGTTGTAATCCAAGTCGACAATTGGTCCCCAATGTGCGAAATATGGTAAACCTGTTTCAGGTTAGGTCAAATCAAACGTTGGAACGTTGAACGTGTGAACCGAAAACTTTCTACGCTCACACGAATCAGCGCTCCAATTTGAAGCGACAAATTCACCCTCTCCTTGATACTTTCACCATGCGGCTGTATATTTAGTTAGCGGTACGACTAACCGTGTATGCGGCAACATGCACCTGCACCTTCATTCATACTACTCGTTCATGGCGGGCACGCTGTCCGTGAAGCGCTGCGTGGAACTGGCGGCGCGCAGGAACATGCCGTTCCTGGCTCTCACGGATACCAACAACCTGAGCGGGGCCGTCGAGTTCTACCAGGAAGCGCGAAAGGCAGGCGTCAAACCGGTTCTCGGGGTGGAGTTGCGAACGGAACGGGAGCAGGCCGTGCTCCTGGCCCGCGACGTCGAGGGATACCGCGAAATCTCCGCTCTCGTCACGAGGTTCTGCGAGGATTTTCCCGCCGCACGGCCGGTTTTGCGCGAGGAGGGGGAGGGCGGATCCGGGGCGGGGTGGGAGGCCCGGCGCTTTCCGGGCAAGACGGGAAACACGGGATCGCTGGGCGGTTGCGTGGCGGGGTTGTCGTCCCGCGTGATCATCCTTTCGTCCAGTCCCACCGTGCTGGAGGCGCTGCTGCGGGAGGGACGGACGTGGGACGTGTACGTCGAGCTGGTTCATGCCCGCCGGGAGCAATGGCGCCGGTTGAAGCCGTTTATCCGGGATCGCCGCCTGCCGCCCGTGGCCACGAACGACGTGTACTTCGGCCACCCGAAGGGACGCCTGCTGCACCGCGCGCTCCGGGCGATGGGAACGAACACCACTTTGGGCACCCTCCCGGAAACCGAGGTGGCGGAGCCCGGGCAGTATTTCTGCGGGAAGGAGGAGTTTGAAACGTGGTTCGATCAGGCGCCGGAAGCGGTGGAGAACATCCACCGGATCGCAGGCATGTGCAACGTGGAGTTCGAATTGTTCACGCCGAAGTTCGTTTCCTACCGGGCCCCGAAAAACACCGACAAGTACTTCCTGTTCCGCACCCTGGCCGAAGAAGGATTCCGGCGCCGCTATCCCCGGCCCACCCGCGCGCATCGCGAGCGCTTCGAGAAGGAATACGGCCTCATCACCCGGCTGGATTTCGTGGATTACTACCTCGTGGCGTGGGACGTGGTCCGGTACGCGAAGAGCCGAAACTTCCCCTACGTGGGGCGCGGCTCGGGGGCGAACAGCATCGTGGCCTACTGCCTGGGAATCACGAACGTCGATCCCATCGAGCTGAACCTGTTCTTCGAGCGCTTCCTCAACCCGGAGCGCCGCACGCCGCCCGACTTCGACATCGATTTCTCCTGGAGAAACCGCGACGAGGTGATCGATTACCTGCTGGAAAAATACGGGCGGGACCGCACAGCCATGATCTGCACCATCCCCCGGTTCAATTCCCGTGGAGCCATCCGCGAGGTGGGGAAAGCCCTGGGATTTTCGGAAAAGGAAATCAAGATCGTCACGGCCCGGCTTCCCCACTGGGGGCGGGCGCCGCTGCTCGAGATCACCCGCCGTCTGCCGGAATGCCGGGACCTCGACATCGAAACGCCTTACATGCGGCAATGGCTGCGCGTCGCCGATCGGCTCCTGGATTTTCCCACCCACTACGGCATCCATTCCGGCGGTGTGATCCTGGCCCCGGAGCTGCTCTCGCACTTCACCCCGACCCAGGCTTCCGCCAAGGGCGTGCGCATCACCCAGCAGGACATGTACACGCTCGACGACTGGGGGCTGGTGAAACTCGACATCCTTTCCACACGGGGCTTGGGAGTGTTCGAGGACACCATGCGGCAACTGTAGCGGGAGCTGGGGAAGCGCCCCCCCGTGGACGACTACAAGGTTGCCTGCCGGGACGCGAAGACCCGGGAGATCATGCGCACCGCCCGGACGATCGGCTGCTTCTACATCGAGTCGCCCGCCATGCGCCAGTTGCTACAGAAGCTCCGCACCGACTCGTTCGAGATGCTGACGGCGGCCAGCTCGATTATCCGGCCGGGGGTGGCGCAATCGGGCATGATGCAGGCGTTCATCGAGCGGTACCACGATCCTTCGAAAATCAACCCGCCACATCCCGAGATGGCGGAGCTCTTGAAGGACACGTTCGGGGTGATGGTGTACCAGGAGGACGTCATCAAGGTCGCGCATTTCCTGGCCGGGCTCAGCCTGGGCGAGGCGGACTTGCTGCGCCGGGGGATGTCGGGAAAGATGCGGTCCCGGGACGCCATGAACATGCTGAAGGGTAAGTTCTTCGACCGGTGCCGCGCCCGGGGCATCGAGGAAGACGTCATCGCGGAAATCTGGCGGCAGATCGAATCGTTCGCGGGGTACTCCTTTTGCAAGGCGCACTCGGCCTCCTACGCCGTGCTCTCGTTCCAGGAAGCCTATCTCAAGGCGCACTATCCCGCCCGGTTTCTCTGCAACATGCTCAACAACCAGGGCGGGTACTACCGGGCCGAAGTGTACGTGCAGGAAGCGCGGCGCCTGGGAATTCCCGTGCTGCTGCCCGACGTGCGCACGAGCGAGTACCTCAACACCGTGGTAAAGACGTCGTCCGCCGGAGGAAAACAGCGGGAGGCTATCCGGCTGGGATTCCTTCACGTCAAGAACCTCGGCACGAAGTCCGTGGAGGCGATCCTGGAGAGCCGGAAGGAGGCGCCGTTCGCCTCGTTCCACGATTTCGTCACCCGCTCCGGGGCCGGCTACGAGGACATCTGCACGCTCGTGCGGTGCGGCGCCTGCGACGGGTTCGGGCAATCGCGCCCGGCCATGCTGGCGCAGCCGAAACTCCTGACGCGGAACGGCAGGAAGAAGTGCCGCGTCCCGGAACTGGCGCTGGAGCCCCCGGACTTCAGGAAGGAGCTGGCGTCGCTGCGGAGGTATTCCCCCGTTCAGATCGCGGGCATCGAGCTGGAAACGTTCAGCTTCACCGTGTCCGGCCACATCCTGGAGCATTTCGCCGACGAGATGCGGGGCACGGTGAAGGCCTCCGAGCTTGCGCGACACGTGGGCGGGAAGGTCACCGTGGGTGGGTGGATGATCGCGGCCAAGCCCAGTCGCACCAGGAATGGAGAGCGCATGAAGTTCATCAACCTGGACGACGGTACGGGCATGATCGACGTGGTGATATTTCCCCGGTGCTACCGCGAGTGCGCCCACCTCTTGCAGACGCCGGGCCCGTACCGCGTGCGGGGCACGGCCAAGGAGGAATACGGCGTCGTCACCGTGGTGGCGGACAATGTGGAATTGATCGAAAAATGAGCCGCTTACGGAGCGGGAATTTCGCCCGGAGCGGAAACCCCGGATGGGCGGAGTCGTGCGAGGAACTTCACGAAGAAGAACGCGTGCAGAGGGAACAACGGCAGGAGGTAACGTTCAGAGCCCACGAAGAAAATCGTCACCAGCAGGAAGGCGAGGTAGGTGACGAGGGCGAGCGAGAGCGTTGTTGATTGAAAGGAGCGGCGCCGGTGTCTCGCGAACCCGACCAGGCTGAACAGAACGATGAAGTAGAACAGGATGTTGGCGTAGAAAAACGCGAACGCAGATAAGAGCGGCGGCGCCGGCTTGCCGGTGGATTTCAACGACCACGTCACGTAGGGATCTCCGCGGTAATAATCGAAGAACATTTTGCGGGGGACGTTCAGGAGAAACGCCGCCGGGTTTTCAACGATGAAATGCAGGCCCCGTCGAAACGCCTTGCGGTCGCGCTCGGCTTCGTTGCCGGGAAAATCGTTGGGGAATTGGAAATTCGTTCCGCCTGTAGCCCGGGGATTGTTTCCCATCAGGAACATGAATCCGCCGTTGGAAGAGACCGGCACGACTTCGCCGAACGTGACGTAGTTCCTGTACGTCCAGGGCAGGACCACGAGAAGCGCGACCGCCACCAGGAACAGCGCCCGCCTGATTGCACCTGAGAAAGCGCCGGTCTTCAGGAGAAATCCCGCGAATAAAAACGGCAGGATCAGCGCTGCCGGCCGGAGGTACGCGCACATGCCCAGGACGAGTCCCACCAGCGGTGCGAGAACGACACGCTCCCGCGATCGAAGCGCCAGCAGTATGCCCAGCCAGAGCAGGGTGGTGAACAACGGTTCCGTCAGCAGCGCGTTCGATGCGAAGAGCTGGTTGGGAAAGAACGCGACGACAACCAGGAACGCCGCCATTTCTTTGCCGGTCAATTCGCGTTTGAACACCTGGAAAAGAACGAGCAGCGACGCCGCGCCGAAAAGGATGTTGGACAGCCTGGCAAGGAGCACGGGATTCGTTCCCGGGAAATGCAGCAAGGCCAGGAACGCAGGGTAGCCGATCGGCCAGAAGCAGGTTTTCAAGCCGTCCGCCGTGATGTACGAACCGGTCGCGTAGAGCCGTTCGGCGTGAGCGAGGTAGAACTTGCTGTCGGCGATGGGAAG
>JAJRXL010000199.1 GCA_024276335.1 Bacteroidota bacterium | reverse complement strand
TTGGAATCGACGGGACCGAGTAAGAGGACTCCACCGTGATTGCCGACTATCCCGAATACGCGTGAATAATTCACTCCAACCTGCCTGTAGAGAAAACCTTCCCTCCGGAACGTGAACGTGGTGGTATCCCGCGGTGAAAGAGTGTCCGCGCCGACATAGCCTTCGAGGAATGTTACCAGGTCGCCCTTTTTCGCGATGACAGTGATAAGAAGCGTATCCCCGGTGAACACGCGCTTGCCGTCGTAGCGCTTTTCCCAGGCGGCATACCGCCATAAGCTGCCGACGGTAAGGTTGGCGAAATCGCCACGGGACCCCGGTGGTTCGTCGGCCGGAGAGGAACTCCAGTTACACGCGCCCCAAATGAGCGAAAGACAAAATGCCGATAATATACAGATGGTTTTCATTGATCATGATCCTTGCACATGAACTAATCCGGGTATTCATCAATCCTGACGCCCCGGTACCACGTCAGGTGCAAAAGGAAAAGGGTCTTGCCGGTACTGGTCTTCATCCTGTCGGTACGGACTTCGCCCGCATTAAATCGCACTGCGTACTAATGTAAGAAAGTCAAGGTATTATTCGCATAAGTCCGTATAAGAGTCAGGGTTTTCACGGCGTTTCATCACCGCTGGCCACGTGTCATAAAACAGTGGCTGCCAGGCATGTATCGCCCGACAGCCGCCGCGGAGGATCAGTCCAGGTTAAGTAAATCCTTTACACGGGATTTTGTCGATGTGCCGTGTTATTTATGCCTGTGTTCGGCAATCATTCAACGATCAATTTCCCGCGCAGCATGCCCATCGCGCACTGGAAACCGTATTCACCGGGTTGATCCGGGGTGAATTCGACGGGGACGGTTTTATTCGGCGGCAGTGTCGCCTGCTTGCCGAAATCGGGAAACAACACCTGCTCCGAGCAGGCGGCGGTTTCTTCGCGACGGAAGTTCAGTCGAACCGGTTTGCCCGCTTCCACCACGATCACGTCGGGCGTGTAACCGCCCTTCACCGTTATCAGGACTTCTTGAATCCCGCTTTGATTGACCTGCAAATGGGCGCCTTTCGCCTTGGAAAACCAGAAGTACCATCCAACGGTTCCGGCAAGAAGGATCCCAGCCAGGGTCACAATTATTTGGTCGATAGCCATTTTATGCTCCTTTTTTATACTCAGTCAAATAGTGTCGTATGTGGCGTCGAGTGAAATACACCGACGCACAGTCCGCTTCATTTCCTCGTTGAGGTGTACACTCACCTTTTCTATGGACGGGCTTCGCATTTCTCACAACCTTGGTTTGAACCGGCGCAACCGGTTGGCATTCGTGACAACCGTGACAGAACTGAACGCCATGGCTGCGCCTGCAATGATGGGCGACAAAAGCACGCCGAAGAACGGGTACAATATCCCGGCAGCCACGGGGAGACCGAGACCGTTGTAGAAGAACGCGCCGAACAGGTTTTGCTTGATATTTTTCATCGTTGCGTTCGAAAGCTGGATCGCCAGCACGACGCCTTTCAGGCTTCCCTTGATCAGCGTAATGTCGGATGCTTCGATGGCAACATCGGTGCCGGTGCCAATTGCCAGGCCGATGTCCGCTTGCGCCAGTGCCGGGGCGTCGTTGATGCCGTCACCAACCATTGCAACCTTCTTTCCTTCCTTTTGCAGCCTCATGACGTTGCGCGCCTTGTCTTCGGGCAATACTTCGGCCAGCACCCTGTCGATGCCCACAAGCCGTCCGATGGCAGTGGCCGTCCGCTGGTTGTCGCCGGTAATCATGACGACCTCGAGGCCCAGCTTTTTCAATTGAGCAATAGCCTCCTTGGAATCGGCTTTGACCGTATCCGCCACGGCAACAATTCCGGCCGCCGTATTATCAACCGCGATAAACATGGGGGTTTTTCCGCCGTCGGCGAGGTTGACGCTCTTCTGTTCCAGGTCGCCCACGTCTATGTTTCGATCGTGCATGAACTTGAGGTTGCCCAGCAGGACATTCTTTCCATCGACGTTCGCTTCAACGCCGTGTCCGGCGACGGCATTGAAATTCTTCGGGTCGCCCAGTTCGACGTTGCGCTCCTTGGCGCCGTTAATGATGGCCTCGCCCAACGGGTGCTCCGAGGCTTTTTCCACCGAGGCCGCGTAGCGCAGAACGGCTTTTTCATCGAATCCGTTGCGGGTGACAACATCGGTAAGAGAAGGTTTGCCTTCGGTGATAGTTCCGGTCTTGTCCAGGATGATCGCATTCAGCTTATGCGCGGTTTCGAGCGCTTCGCCGCTGCGAATGAGAATGCCGTTTTCCGCGCCTTTGCCGACCCCGACCATGAGGGAAATCGGTGTGGCCAATCCCAGGGCACAGGGACAGGCGATGATCAACGTCGTCACAAACACGATAAGCGCATAGACCAGGTTGGGATCGGGTCCGAAGTCGTACCAGGCCACGAACGCGAGGATGGCAAGGATCATCACTGCGGGCACAAAGTAACCGGACACCTTGTCCACGATACGTTGAATGGGAGCCTTCGAGCTCTGCGCCTGTTGTACCATCTCGATGATTTGCGACAGGGCCGTGTCCTTGCCGACCTTCGTTGCCTTGAATTTGAACGAACCGGTCTTGTTGATCGTGGCGCCGATGACTTCGTCGTCTTTGTTCTTTTCCACGGGAATTGCTTCACCGGTAATCATGGATTCATCGACAGACGAGTTGCCTTCCACCACGACTCCGTCCACCGGTATTTTTTCACCGGGGCGAACGAGAATAATCTCGTCCAGGACCACTTCTTCAACCGGTATGTCTATTTCCTTACCGTCACGGATGACCCGTGCCGTCTTCGGCTGCAAGCCGATAAGTTTCTTGATGGCTTCGGAGCTCTTTCCCTTCGCCCTGATTTCCATAGCCATCCCCAGAACGACCAGGGCGACCACTACCGACACAACGTCGTAAAACTGGTCGGCCAGGGCTTCACGGGGAAATATTTCCGGAAAGAGAACGGCAACCGTCGAGTACAGCCACGCAGCGGTAATACCCGTAGCGATGAGCGTATGCATGTTGGCGGCGCGGTTCTTGAACGCCGCCCACGCGCCGGTGTAAAACTGGGAACCGGACCAGAACATAACCGGGAGACTGATCAATCCCATCGCCATCCAGATTAGGCGCAACGTCTCGCTCCCGCGTTGGAATTGCGCCGGCAGGCCCAACAGGTCAGGATAGCTGAATATCATGACGGGCACCGCGACTACCGCGGCGAAAATAAATTTGCGCATCAGGGTTTTGTATTCCTTTTCACGCGCCAGTTGGTTTTCATCCACTTCTTCTTCCCCTGCCGCAGCAACAGCCTTGATCGGAGCACCGGTTTCCACCGTAGAGTAACCGAGCTGTTCAATCACCTTCTTGACCTTTGAAATTCGCAACATGGAAGGCAAGTAATCAAGCCGGGCTGATTCCGTCGCCAGGTCAACGGTAGCGTTGATCACCCCGGGGAGCAATCGCAATTCGTTTTCGATTTTCGTGACACAGGATCCGCAGTACATGCCCCTGATAGCCAGTTTCATTGTCGCTCGTCCGGCCTGGTACCCCGCCGATTTGATTGCGTCGAGGATAGCCCGTGTGTCGGTTTTCCGGGGATCATACTTGACGAACGCCTGCTCGGATGCGGAGTTAACGTTTGCTTTAATGACGCCGGGCAATTTTTTCACTACCTCTTCGATGGTCACGGCGCACGAAGCGCAATGCATATCGATGATGGGTATCTTGATTCGCTCGATACCGTGTTTATCGGTGCTGTTTGTCGCTACGACTTCCTGGAGCTTCGGTTTCGCGTACTTGGCTGGATCAGCCACAAACTTGTCCTTGCACGCCGGCGAGCAGAACTCGTACGTTTCTCCTTCATACTCCAGCGAATGTTGTGTGGGGCTTGCGACTTCCATGCCGCAAACGGGATCGTGTGCCATTTTATCCTCCTTTCAAGATCGAAAAGTAAACCGGTCGAGTCAGTTCCATTGTCCTAGTTTCGATTGCGTCCGTCATCGTTGGCAGATGCGTCAAGAGACGTAATTCATACCGGGTAAATCGTTTATCATGTATGCTCATTTTCAGAAACTCGCTTTTATACTCGTATAGACTTGATCCGCCGAGTTCCAGCTTCCGAAAAGCGTTGTTGCTTTTCCCCCCACCACGAAAACTCCCGCCGTCATCTCCAGGTTATCCACACCCGCGTATGTCACCTTGGGAAAAAATCCGTAGCCGTAGTTGTCCGCCACATTGCTCCACTGGTTGACTTCCAGTCCCGCGCCAAGGCTGATTTTGACTGCGTCTTTCAGCAATTTTTTCTCCGCATTAACGATGAAATAGTCGTGCAGAGCGGCGCCTCCGCGCTCGGTGAAAAACCCGTGCATCCACTGGCCGTTCAGGTACACGCCGTTCGAAAACGTGAAGTCGCCGCCAAGCGTGAACTTGAAATATGGCGCGCTCTCCAATTCAATTTGCGTAATGACGAACGATCCGACGTTCGTTCGGGATACCTGCTCTTCTGGAAAGAAGACGCCTCCTTCGCCCCAAAAACCGGCGCCGGAAATCTCGGTGGCAAAATCGAATCCGACCACCTGCACGCGCGGGAATCCGAAGTTGAGCACGCCGTACTTGAATTCATTCGGGTTGAAGACGATGTTTGCTTCGCGCAAAATCGGCACGTCGTCGTATCCATTGAAGTAGCTCAGCGAGTAGTCCCACTTGCCGGCATTCCCGCCCACCTTGAATGCAAACATGCTGTTTCGTGGCTCGGGAGCGGGTAGCGTCAGGACGTTTTGAAATCGCTTGCTCTGCTCGCCGAGAAAGAGCGAAGCGCTGTTGCGGGGCAACAGGATTGGCGCGAACGAGGGCAACCAGACCCCGGTAATCGTGTAATCGCCAACGTAGTACGCGAACTTCGCCGCCCAGGTCGGGATCTTCTCGGTGAAATTCACGAGATCGGAAAAGTCGTCGGGATTAAGATTGTCGGTGGGATTGAGTTTATCCGCCGTGCCCCAGGCCAATCGCTGTTTTCCGATGCGCACATCCAGCCCGTTCAACAGGAAGTCGTAGACGTCGATATAGGCTTCCCAC
>JAJRXL010000198.1 GCA_024276335.1 Bacteroidota bacterium | reverse complement strand
TCCACTCGCAGTCAGCCAGGCGGTACGGGATATCCGGTCGAACATTATCGCCATGCAGAGTGCGATGAAGGATGCGCTCCTGACTGAAAACGACCATGATATCCGCAGGATAGAAGCCAGGGAAAACGAATACGAACGAAAAGTGTTCGATGCCTTTGCCACAGTGTCCGAACGATTCCTCGGGGACCTGGACAACGTACAAGAAGCGCGCAACGCTTTCATGGATTGGAAACCCGTGCGGGACAAGTTCTTCAATCTCGCCTACGCCAAGAAATACGACAGGGCCGAGGCCATGATGAAAGGACCGGGAGCAGCGTATGTCGATACGATGAGCCGGAAAATTCAGGACATGATCGACTTCGCCAATACGAAAGCGGCATTGTACTACCAGGAAGCAAAACTGGCTAATGACGGCGTTTCGACCGGTCTTCTCGTCCTCGTTCTGGGAACGTTTATCCTGGGAGTTTTTGTCTTCCTCATCATTACCCGGAGCATCGTGGTTCCCTTGAATGAGTTGACCGCTGTTACCCGCAGGTTGCAGAGCGGTGATTTCTCGGCCGAATCCGACATCGATTCGAAAGACGAGGCAGGCGAACTGGCCCGTGCGATCAACGATCTGTCTCGATCAATTCAAACCAATGTGACGATTACAAAAGGCAACGCCAGAATCTCCGGCAGCATGATCGCCGCCGAGGACTATACCTCGTTCACGAGGAACCTTCTGGAAACCCTTCTCGAAGTTACCGGTTCCCACCTCGCGGCATTGTATCTTTTCGACAGCAACAACAACGTGTACAAACCATTCGTTTCCATAGGATGCGATTCCACCGTGTTGCACACGTTTCGCGGCAGCGAACCGGAGGGCGAACTGGGCCTCGCGATCTCTTCAAAAAAGATCATCCACATCCGGGACGTCCGGGAAGACACGGTGTTTCGTTTCAAAGCCGTGGCAGGTGTCGCTCCACCGAAGGAGATCATCACGATTCCCATCATACGGAAGAACACTGTTGAAGCAGTGATATCGCTCGCCAGCATGCAACAATACGCGCGCTATGTTCTCGAAATGCTCGAGCAATCATGGCATAACATCATCACGGGATTCTCCCGGGCAATCGGCGAGGAGCAAACGCGCGCTTACGCCCAAGAACTTACTGAAAAAACCACGGAACTCGAGGTGCAGGCCCGGGAACTCCAACAGCAATCGAACGAACTGTCGGAGCAGAACGTGGAACTGGAAGTCCAGAGCAGGCAGGTCGAAGAGGCGAACAAGCTCAAAAGCGAATTCCTCTCGAACATGAGCCACGAATTACGAACCCCCTTGAATTCGGTGCTCGCGCTCACCGGTGTGCTCTCCCGGAGCATCGCGACCAACCTCACGGAAGAACAACGTGAGTACTTCGATATCATCGAACGCAATGCACAACAACTTCTTCAATTGATCAATGACATTCTCGATCTTTCGAAAATCGAAGCCGGAAAAATGGAGATTACTCCAAGTCGATTTTCCATTGTCAGCGTGATTGAGTCGATCGTGGATAACGCCAGGGTCACAGCGAATGAAAAGCGCCTTGCCATCAAGATGGATATTCCGGACAACGTCCCCATCATTGAAACGGACGAAATCCGCGTGCACCAGATCATCCAAAATCTCGTCACCAACGCGGTAAAGTTCACCGAGGAGGGGAGCGTAACCGTCGCCGTTCGATTCGATAACAGGAACCTGTACGTTGACGTCATCGATACCGGCATCGGTATCCCCGAAGAATATCTGCCTGACATCTTCAACGAATTCCGGCAAGTCGATGCCTCGCTGGCGCGGCGGTACGAAGGAACGGGTCTTGGCCTTGCCATCGCGTCCAAGTCAGCGAAACTCCTGTTTGGTGATTTGTCTGTAACCAGCACGGTTGGAGAAGGATCGATCTTCACCCTTACCCTCCCCCTTGAATGGCCGGAAGAGCCGAATGCATCCAGCATCCCTCTTTTTGAATCACCTGCCTCCCCTGTCGCCGTCGGTCCCGGTGAACCGGAAGGGCCTCCCCGACACACGATCTTACTGGTGGAAGATCAGGAAGCGGTCGTAATCCAGGTCAAGTGGATACTGGAACAAAAGGGATACAACGTCGAAGTTGCGCGTAACGGGCAGGAAGCAATCGACTATGTACAAGAAAAAATCCCGGATGGCATTATCCTCGATCTCATGATGCCGGGTATCGACGGTTTCCAGGTCATGGAAACAATTCGTACAACCCTTGCTTCCCGCCGCCTCCCGATCCTTATCTTGACCGCGAAAGACCTGAACCGCGAGGACCTTGAACGCCTCAGCGCGAACAACATCCAGCAACTGATCCGCAAGGGCGATGTGAACCAGAATGAGCTGCTGCGAAAAGTGCGGTTAATGCTCGGGAAAGGCGAAAGCAACGGCACTGTCGGCGCTGATCAGCCGTTCCGGCCATCACCGGTCAAACTTCCTGCCGACGTTCAAAAGACCGTCCTGATCGTCGAAGACAACCTGGATAACCTGGTCGCATTAAAAGCAATACTTACCGGGAAATACAATATTCTCGAAGAACGCGACGGCCCCTCCGGGATACAAACGGCGCTGGACCGACTTCCCGACATTATACTCCTTGATATCATGTTGCCGGGCATGGACGGGCTGGACGTCGTCAGGACAATTAAAGCAGATGCGCGGGGAAAACTCATACCGGTCATTGCCGTCACTGCCCGCGCGACACCGGAAGACAGGGAGAAGATTCTCAAAGCGGGATGTAACGCATACATCTCCAAGCCAATAAACCCGGAAGCAATCCTTTCAACCATTCGACATTGGATCGAGCATTAATTACCAGGAGGACACATGGCTATCATACTTATCATCGATGATAAGAGAGACAACATCACCGCCATCTCCGCTATCCTGAAAGCACAGCGGCCCGATCTTGAAATCACAGCGGCGTACACGGGCCAGCAAGGAATCAGCAAGGCCCGGACCGAAGCCCCGGATGTCATTGTGCTGGATATTCACATGCCGGGCATGGATGGATTCGAGGTGTGCGCGCGTTTAAAGTCCGATGATCTGACCAAACACATTCCCATTCTCTTCCTGACCGCACGAAGGACCAGTCCGCGGGATCGTGTCAAGGGGTTGGAACTCGGGGGGGACGCCTTTTTGACGAAGCCTGTCGATCAAGGCGAACTTATCGCCCAGATATCCGTCCTGCTTCGAATGAAGCAAGCTGAGGACGCGTTACGAGATGAGAACCTCCTTCTCGCCCGTCGCGTTGCGGAGCGAACACGCACACTTGAAGAAAGCGAGGAGCGATACCGGTCTCTCATTCAGACCGCGAGCGATGCCATTATTTGTACCGATGAACAAGCGGTGATAACGGTCTGGAATAACGCGGCTGTCAAGATGTTCGGCTACAACGCTGAAGAAGCGATAGGCAAGCAACTTCATGAACTGATTGTGCCGGAACGCTTTCGTCAACAGGCCTTGGCTGGTCTTGAACAGTTCCAGAAGAGCGGTTCTGGTGCGATTTTCGAAAAAACTATTGAAGTGATCGGGTTACGCAAAAATGGCACCGAGTTCCCCATCGAGCTGTCCGTATCCAAGTACCACTCCCGGGATTCACTCCACGTGACCGGTATCCTGCGCGACCTGACCGAACGCAAGGCCCTGGAAAAAGAACTCCTTTCTTCCAAGGAAAAAGCGGAGAGGGCCGAC
>JAJRXL010000197.1 GCA_024276335.1 Bacteroidota bacterium | reverse complement strand
GGTGGAAGTGAGCGCGGGCGGCGACCGGGCCGTGGCTATTGCGACGTTCAATGTCCCCGTCGACAGCACCACCTTTTCCTACGTGGACGTCGCCATCGACCGGAACTACGTGGTGGAAGCGGGAGAGGAAATCACCGTCCCGGTAAGGCTCACGCGTATCACCACCAACCGTCCCCAAACCGACTTCACCTTCGACGTGCACTTCAACACGAGCTTACTCTCGCTGGAAAGAGCCGAACCCGCCGGCGCGGCGTCGGGGTTTGCCTTGACGTCCACGCCCAGCGCAACGGGATCCACGCTGCGCCTCACGGGAACGACGGCCATCCGGGATACAGGCGACTTCGTGATCCTGCGCTTCAAGGCGGCGCGGACGTTCAGCAGCGGCAAAACCGAAATCGAGGTCACGCCGCCCCGCGTGCAACAGACCTGTACCGTCGCGTCCTCGTTCAACGGTCTCGTAACCGTCAGCGGGTACTGCGAACGCGCTATTATTCCCGGCACTTCCGCCGGCACGGAGGCATATCTTTCCGTGAATCCCAATCCTTTCAACCCCGTCACCACGATCCATTACGCCGTGCCGTCCGCCGGACGCGTAAAACTGGAGGTGTTCGACGTGCTCGGGCGGCGGGTTATGACGCTGGTTGACAAGGCTCAACCGGCGGGTACGTTCGCGCTGCCGTTCAGCGGCAAAGGATTCTCGTCCGGTATCTACTTCGTGCGGTTGACCGCCGGGCGAACCGTCCTCGATCGGAAAATCGTGCTGACCAAGTAAGCTCGCTTCCATTCGTTCATTTGTTCAACGGATTCCGGATCACGTCCGGAATGACATTCTCCATATTGGATTCGCCGTGGAGATCATGTAGGAGGCGCCTCCCGGCGCCGAATTCAAGATTGACCCGCCGCCAGCTTTGCTCTCCAACCCGGCGACAGCGCGTCGCACGCGGCCAGTTCTGCGGCTTCGCGCAGCCTTTGTTTGCGCTCGACCATGACCCGCATCGCCCGGGCCACGGTCCACTCGGGAAACGGACGCTCGACCAGTTGCAACGTCTGCCCGGCGCAGACCGTTCCCTCCCTGAGGACACGGAAGTACCAACCGGTCCGCCCGGTTTTCAGCACCCGCGCGGTGAGGTCGGGGATGTTCCAGCGGCGCGAGATCTTCCAGCAGGGCTGCCTCGGCTGTGAAACCTGGACAAGGACGTCACCCACGCTGAACGTATCGCCGATGCACACCGAGACTTCTTCCACTCCTTCGACGGTAAAATTTTCTCCGAAGCCGCCGAACGGCATCCCGGTCAGGCCCAGTTCGCGTTCCCATCGCGGGTAGTGCGACGCGGGATAGGCGAGCACGGCCTTGTCCACGCCTCCGTGGTGCTTGCGGTCGGCCTGGCCGTCGCCCTCCAGGTTCAGCACGCCCAGACGAACGGGACCCTCGACCGGGTTCTTGATGAAAGCGGAATACCACTCTTGCTCCGCGGGATCGGCGGCATCCGGTCTGCCCCGCTTTGCAGGCATACCTACCTGTATGGAAAGAATCCTGGCGGCGATTACTTCGTCGTTTTCCGTCACGTGGTGCAATCTCCGGGTTCGGTTAAGCGTGAAGAATGTACTGCAAGGAGAAGTATATTTGTGCTTGTTGTCGCGCTCATTTCCCGAATGTTAGCACAGAATCCCCAAAGAATAAAATCCGCTGCCCGCCGCCTGCGCCGCACCTCGTTTCCTTGAACCTTTGCCGGGCACTTTGTAACTTGCGCTACGTTCAGAAGAAAGGACAATACATGGCCTGGACCATCCCGAACCATTTACGCACTCTATGAAAAGACGAACGAACATGGCGGGAAGAGGCGCTACCGGTTTCCGCGTGACGTGGACCATCGTCTTTATTGCGATGCTCTCCACGGGGAAACCCGCGCAGGCATTGCCGACTGGCGATGAACCCTGCACGTGTTCGTCAGCCCCGGCGTTGCGTTCGTCCACGTACCAGGTGGATGATTCACTGCACTACAACCACGTAGTCAGGCTGAAGGACGGGCGGGTGCTGGTGGGGCGGGCCGAGTACGACGAGGAAACGGATTCGTACCTCGTGAAGACGGAGCGCGGCATCGAGCGCATCCTGCGGCGGGACGTGCAGGTCATCGAAACATACAGCCGCACCTTCCTGCCGCCGTACTACAATCCAACCGCGCCCATCCTGCCTTGCGACACCCGGCAACGCGAGCGGCAATGGTACTTTGCCGAAGTCCGGGGGTGGTTGTACGCAACACGGGAAGACCAGTCGCAATCGCAGATCGGACTGGAGGCGATTACGATCGGACCGGAGATAGCGGCGGGATTCCGCATCGGGAAGCATTTCGGGATCGGTCTCGGAGTATCGTACTTCAACGCCAGGGACATCGGTCGGACACCGTTTTTCCTGCACGGGCGATACGCTTTCTCTCTGTACTGTCTCTCGCCTTTCGCGTACGTGCAGGCGGGCATGGTCTTCGACAACCAGTCGGGCGATAACATCGCGCTCAACAAGATATTTCACCCCGGACCTAAGATCCTGGGGTTCGGCATCGGTGTGGATTATCCCCTGGCGTCGTGGATCGACTTCTCGGCGGACATCGGGTACCGGTACCTCCAGTTGCCCACCAAGGTGCCCTGCGATTGTTCCGATGAACCCCCGCAGCGAACGGCGATCTATTACAATGAGAGTCACGGCGTCTTGTTGCGCATTGGCGTAACGTTTTAACCGGAGAAATGGAAATGATCTGGACGAGAGTGAAACGATACGTGCTGACCTTCCCATTGGCGGCAGGGCTGGTGCTGCTGCTGTGGCAGTGCCAGTCGCCCCTGGAGACGCCTCCCGTGGTGGAGCAAACCGTGACGGTGTACGTCCAGGACTCCGCCCACTCGCCACTTCCATCGATCCCCGTCGAGGTGTACGAGGGGAAGACGATCACGGCGGAGTCTTCTCCCCTGGCTTCACGTCTCACCGACGCCTCGGGCGTGGTTTCCTTCAACCTGGTCATTCCCGCCACCGGCGGTTCGTACATCTTTCTCGTGGGCAACGACAATACAGGAAGAATCCAGGTCGCGGCGGACCTGCTGTGCCGGGATACAGCGCTGGTCATCCTGCTGGGAGGGACGGAACTTCCCTGCAACCAATTCTTTGCCGACACGCTCCGTCTCGAAGACATCTGCGCACCCCTGCCTTCGGGGCAAGTCTTTTCGGATTCCATCCAGGCACAGTACTGCTCGGGCTGTACCGTGCCGTTGACCGTATCGTTCACGCCCATCGACGACCCGTACCGGTTGCGCATGCAGGTGTTCGACAGCGACGGGATGGAAGTCCGGGGCACGTCCTTTACCCTTCCGCCCGGCGGCTGTTTCACGGTCAAGGCTGTGGCCGAGCCCCGGGCCCCGGGCGCGGTGAGTCGGACGACGACCTTTACGGGCACGGGCGCGGGAGGCGCGAGCCTCCGTTTCGACCTGACGCTGGAAGCCTCGGCGGTCGATTGCAACGTGTGCGCGTGCAGGGATACTACCATCCTCGTGGATTTCGGCAAGGCGGAATTCCAGCCGAACCGGGAATCGCTGCTCGAGCAGGTCGTGTTCAACCTTAACCGCAGCTCCTGCGACCGCCTCGAACGCATCGTCACGTATCCAAGCCAACCCCTGGTGTTCCAGCTTCTGGACAGCCTGAAAGCCGTCATGGGACCGGGCGAATCGCAGCGGATGCGCGTGCGCTTTACACCGGACCAGGAAGGAACGTTCATCGACTCGATAATCGTGCAAAGCACAGTCACTTCCACGGGGGATATCTGCAGAACCACGATCGTTTTCCGCGCCGAGGGAGTGCAGGCGCGATGCTGTTTCGACGCGTTGGCCTCGTCGCGCGTGACCACCGTCTCGCCCGACACCTTGCGCCTCGATCTGCGCACGCGGGTGGACGGGAGCGTGGAGGGACGGGTATGCTTCACGAACTGCGGCAGCGGGGGAACGCTCGACGTGCGACAGGCGTTCGGCGCCGCCGAGAGCGACGGCTTCCGGGTCAGCCCCGACATGCTCTCGCTGCGGCAGAATGAGACCGGGTGTTTCACCGTCCGGTTCGACGCGCGGACGGACATCGTGTGGCCCGACGGCCAGGGGGGCAGGCCAGCGGTCATTCTGCACGAAG
>JAJRXL010000196.1 GCA_024276335.1 Bacteroidota bacterium | reverse complement strand
CATCGCGGAACCCGGCGTTCTTTCGTTCCGCGTGTTCGATACACGGGGAAAAATGATTGAACAAACAAGCGTCGCGTACCGCGCTGCGGGTACATACCACATTCAATGGAATCCCAACGGTGCCACTCCGGGATTGTACTTTCTCATCGCGACTTTCGGAGCCGAACACGTCACCAGAAAGATTCTGTACATACCGGTGTCCGTATCCCCATATAAATACTGAAACATGGAAACGCCATCGAGAACCGTGCTGCCTCCTTCCTGGAATTTCCTCCAGCTCGAGGAGCAATATTCAACGTACGAGAATGCGCGGGTCGTTATCCTGCCCTTGCCTTATGAAGCCACCGTTTCGTACGGTACGGGAACGCACGAAGGACCGTCTGCCATCCTTGCCGCTTCGCACTACGTGGAATTTTTCGACGAGGAATATGAGCGCGAGGTCTGTTTCGATCTGGGAATAGCTACACTCCCGCCCCTGGAGTTTTCCGGTTGTGTGGGCAAGCCCGCAGTGGACTTGATCCATAACACCGTGCAGGACCTTCTCGAAAATGGAAAATTCATCGTGGGACTCGGGGGCGAGCACACGATATCCGAGGGAATGGTGCGCGCGCATGCGAGATATCATCCCGGTATGACCGTGCTCCAGTTCGACGCCCATTCGGATTTGCGCAAAGAGTATGAGGGGAATCCCTACAGTCATGCAAGTGTAATGGCGCGTATCATGGATTTCCTGCCGGGTGACAGGATCGTCCAGCTCGGCATCCGGGCGCAATGCAAGGAGGAATTCCACCGCATCCGCGGAGACGGTATCACGACTTTTTACGCCCGCGATATTCGACGAGGATATCACGATCCATCCTGGCAGGAAAACGTCTTGCGCTCCCTCGACGAAAGCGTATATATCACCTTCGATGTGGATTACTTTGATCCTGCAATTATGCCGTCCACGGGCACGCCGGAGCCCGGCGGGTTTTTCTGGGACGAAACGCTGGATTGGATTGCGAAGATTGGAAAAGAAAGGAATATTATCGGGTTCGACGTGGTCGAGCTCGCGCCGCGAAAAGACTTTCCAGCGCCCGATTATCTCGCCGCCAAGCTCATTTACAAAATCCTCGTTGCCGCGCTTTCCTGACTCTATCGGGCGGCTCTGGTGTACGCCTTGATCTTTTCCAAGACCATTTGCATATCAGCGGGAAGCGAAGAATCGAACACCATCTTTTCACGGGTGGCCGGATGGATAAACCCAAGGGTCTTGGCGTGTAAGGCTTGGCGTGGAAGGATTTTCAGGAGATTATCGATAAACGCCTTGTATGAGCCGGAAACGTTCCCGTACATGATTCGACGTCCCCCGTAAGTCGGATCGCCAAATACCGGGTGACGTTTCGCTGCGAGATGCACCCGTATCTGGTGCGTACGACCCGTTTCGAGCCTGAGCCGAACAAGGGAACAAAACCCGTATTCGGTAAGCGTCTCGTAATGGGTCCGCGCTTTTTTCCCCTCTTCACGTACGGCAATCTTTTTGCGGTCGCGCACGTTCCTGCCCAACGGTAAATCGATCACGCCTGCCCGCGGCTTGAAAACTCCCCAGACCAGCGCCCAATACTCGCGCTCTATTGAATGGGCGGCGAATTGTGCCGACAGAAAACGATGGGCGGCGTCCGTTTTTGCAACGAGTAAGAGTCCCGATGTATCCTTATCAATGCGATGAACGATGCCGGGTTGCTCGGAATCGCGCACGGACGAAAGGGAGCGCGCGTTGTGCATCAGCGCATTGACAAGCGTCCCATGGTAATTTCCGTGCGCGGGGTGTACGACTATTCCCGGCGGTTTGTTCACCACAAGCAAAACGCTGTCTTCATAAACAATGTCGAGTGGTATCTTTTCCGGAATGATCTCCGGCGGTTGAGGGCGCGGCAATGTGCAGACGATCGTTTCACCGGGACTTACAATGTAGTTCGACTTTCTTGCCTCTACGCCGTCTATGACGACACCACCCGACTCGATAAGCTTTTGCACCTTCGTGCGAGAGGTGTTTTCAACGAACCGGGTAAGAAACACGTCCAAGCGCTCACGCCTGTGTCCGGGAGGGACAATCAATGTCAACGTCTGGCGTGGTAAATGTGCATCCCGGGAATCCGTCGATTCTTCCATGTATCAGGTCGTGGAATTGCCGGAGGATTGAATTTCTGTACGGCGCGGAGACATGTGCGGAATCTTCGTGTCTTCGGTCGTGGCCGGCGAGCGCTTCTGGTTGCCGAAAACGAGCAATAACAAAACCCCTACGGATACCGCCATATCCGCAACATTAAATATCGGCCAAAACTTGAAATGCCAGGTGTTGACATTAATGGTAAACAAGTCGAAATTAATGAAGTCCACCACGTTGCCATAAAATAATGGAGCGGTGCCGTACCACACACCATAAAACACTCTGTCGATAAGATTGCCGATTGCCCCACCTACGATAATAGCCAGGGGCAGCCGGACCCTCAGGCTCTTGTCCCGTATGAAGTAGAGGTAAACAATGATCCCGACGCTGGCAACGATGGAAAAGATCGATAAAAACAACTTACCTCCGACTTCGATACCGAAGGCCATGTTCGGATTTTCGATGTAGGTGATGAACAGGAAATTATCAATAACGGGTATCGATTGTCCGAGATACATTCCATGGTATTTAATACCCGCGAAAGGAATCGAAAACCCTTTTACGAAAAGCTTTGTCAGCTGATCGAGAACTATGATCAATAACGAAAAGAAAAGAACGCGCATGAGAAGGTATTATTGACCGGTAGCTTCTTTGGCTTTTCGGAGTTCCTCCAATGCTCGCAGTAACTCCAATCGTTTTTGTCCCCGTTCGCATGGCTTCTTGGTATTATTGTATTCCGTGCAAATTTCTGTGTGCGGAACGGCTTCCAGGCGCTCGCGCGGCAATTGCAAACCACAGATCTTACAGATCCCATACGTCTTCGAGCGCACTCGCTGCAGCGCTTCTTCAAGATACCCGATAAACTTGCGCTCGCGTGAAACGAATAAAAACGCTTTTTCCCGTTCCATGGCATCCGTGCCCTGGTCTGCCATGTGCATCGAGTAAGTCGAGTCCTCCGTGTTCTGCAAGCCGGAATCATTATCGATAATACGTTCTTCAATACTCCGCAACTCATCACGGGCTTCCTGGATCTTGTCCAAAATGAGATCCCGGAAATGCTGCAAATCCTTCTCCGAAAACAGTTTCTGAGCGTATTTCTTTAGTTCCTTGCGAACCTGTGCCTCTGTACGACCATCTATCCTGATAACGCCTTTTCTCTTTTTCGTCGTGGCAGCAACCGGTTTCGCCTGTTTGCGCGCGGCGGACTTCTTTGCCGCTTTCTTCGGCGCGGTCTTTTTCACTGTTGATTTCTTTGCCGTTTTCTTCGATACAGCCTTTTTCGCGGTTGATTTCTTTGCCGCTTTCTTCGATACAGCCTTTTTCACGGTTGATTTCTTTGCCGCTTTCTTCGATACAGCCTTTTTCGTCGTCGTTCTCTTCTTCACTGTCTTTTTTGCTGCCGCCTTCTTTGCTTTTGTTTTCGGCACGGCCTTCTTCCCCGACTTCATCATGATCTTACCGGTCT
>JAJRXL010000195.1 GCA_024276335.1 Bacteroidota bacterium | reverse complement strand
ATCGATGAATACGCCGTTTTACTGCGGACAACCCTGAAGAAGGTTCGCGTTTTTCTGCTCTTGTTCCTTCTTCTGCTGCCCGCCGCAGTCCTTATCAAAAAGGGTTGGCACAAGTCACCGCTCTCCGTTGCCTGGATGGTCTCCACGATTGCCGTTCTCTGGGATATCCGTTGGGCGCTTTATCACGCGGATGCCTTGAACCTTTTCCTTCCCGATTCGTTCAATGACCCAACCTTGTTCGCTTCGTCGTTTGCCTGGGGACTTGTGTCCTCGCTTCCCGCGCTCCTCATTTCACTTCTCTTCCTGTTGTTAAGCGTCATCGTGTTTTTCCGCTTCGCCAGGGACAAAATCATGAAAACACCGCGATGGATCACACCCGGTTTGTTCTTCATTGCCGGGGCCATCGTTCCGCTCATCCTAAGAGGAACAGCGGCGTCGCTGCGCAGTTTCGTTTACGATTCATCACTCCCGCTGGATGCCTTGGATTCGCTGCTTGCCGATCCAGCCATCACCAGTCTCCTGATCGCAGGCAGCATGCTATGCATTGCCACCACGCTCGCGATCCTCGGAATCGTGTACATGTTGCGGCGGCATAACGCCCGTTTCCCGCGAGTGACGGAAAAACTCATATTATTGGTTATTGCCATCGCAGGCTTTGGCGTCTTCTTCCTGGTCACCGGGTCGCCTTTACTCCCGGAGTCCGCGTATTACATCACTTTCGCCGTCTTTCTCGTGCTCACGGTTTTACCGAAATTTGAATATATCCTGAAACCGCGATGGGCTCTTGCGGTAGGATTGAGCCTGGGCGCAAGTGTGCTATTCGCCCCTGTCCTGCACTATTTCTTGAACGAATACCGAAAAGGTACGGTTGAAATTTCCGCCAGGGAGGAGATCCAACCCATAGACTCCTGGACGATTCTGTTGCTTGAACAATCCATGGATCAACTTTCCCAAGCGCCGGGGTTGCAGAAAAAAATCGTTGATGCCAACACCATGTTCGAAGCCTGGGCACAGTCTCCCTTGTCCCGGCACCGCGTAAATTTCATCATCGGCTGCTTTGATTCAAGCAATCGCCCGATAACCCGCTTCGGGATGGGCGTCTCGGCATCCATTCTTCTCCAGGCACATGAATCCGCGCTGCCCGGTCATCCTCCGGTCACCATCACTTCTACTCAACCCCAGCTCGGGAATGTTCACTACGCCGCTATGTCTGCAACGGTAGCCGGCTCCAAGACGATCACCGTTGTTATTGAATTCCCCGACCGCGCGCGCGACCAAACCCTTACTACCGAGTTGTTGCGCAATACGCAGAACCCGGCTTCCTTGCTTCCCGAAGACCAGTTTATCTACAGCTGGTTCGAGAACAATCGGCTTGTCAGCTCGAATAATTCCGACGCTCACATCGGGCTGCTCCTGCCTTCGGCAATTACCGACGCCCTCGCTGCTTCGGATGAGACATGGGGCGAACTCGTCATCGGAGAAAGCTTGACGCCGACATTTTTCCGGAAGTCCGAAGCCGGCGATCGTATACTTGCCGTATCCATTCCTCCTGGTGACTTCCTTTTCGACACGTATCGAGCAATCCGGTATTCCCTGGTAACTGCCGTCATTGCTGCTCTTGTCGTGTTCATCTTGTTTCTTGGTGAATGGAAAGCCGTCCGTATCCGGTTGCAAACGTTTCACTCCCGTCTCGCGCTGGCCTTCCTCCTGGTTGCCGTCGTTCCCCTGTCAATCCTCTGGGTGAACTCTAACACATTGGTCCGCGAACAAGCGGAATCAACCTCAAAGCGAAATCTCAAGGCCCGGTTGCTTGATTTCAACCGCTACGTTCATTCTTCGCTCAGCGCCCATGCCGACCTTCCGCCGGCGGACTCTCTCCTGCGATCCCTGCAACCTCTTGGAAAAATGGCGGGCATGGAACTGAACCTTTACTCCGGATTCGAACTCGCCGCGAGCACCCGGCAGGAGCTGTACGACACGCGCCTCCTCGATCCACGCCTGCCCGCCGCTGTTTACGAAGCCATGTACCTCGAGGGACGATCCTTTGTCGTCACGCGTGAGACCATCGGCTCGTTTTCCTACCTCGTGGGGTACATTGCCGTACGACATCCGGACGGCAGTATCGAGGCCATTCTTTCCAGCCCGACTCTCTTCGAACATTACACCCTCGAGGCCGGGGCCATCCGCAGTTCGACGACGATCATGCTGTGGGGCATTGGCGTCCTGGTCATCGTCTTCCTCCTCAGTTTTGGCATTTCCCGCACGATCGCCTTGCCCATCCGACGGCTCACAGAGGCGACCCGCGAAGTGGCCTCCGGCCACCTTCGTCCCATTCCTTCCATTTCCGGCAGCCGCGAAATCACCGATCTCGTCACGACGTTCAATGCCATGATCAAGGAATTGAAGACGAGTCGCGAGAACCTTGCCCGCGCCGAACGCTTCGTCGCCTGGCAGCGAATGGCGCGGCAGGTCGCCCATGAAATCCGCAACCCGCTTACGCCTATGAAACTCGCCGCCCAGCATCTTCGGCAGGCAGCCCGCGACCGGAGGGAGAACCTGGAGGAGCTTATCGATAAAATCACCACCACAATTATCGAGCAGGTCAATTCGCTGAGCGCCATTGCCGAAGAATTTGCTTCCTTCGGGCGGATGCCCTCGCGGGATTACGCGCCGGTCGATATCGTAAAAATCCTTCGAAACGTTGTTGACCTGCATCGAGAGGGTACCGGCATCCGGTTCGAACTGGAGGTGTCGACGGAACCGCTCCGTGTCATTGGCGACATGCACGAATTGCAACGTGTCTTCACGAACATCCTCCGCAATTCCATACAGGCATTGCATTCCTGCGATGTCCCCGATCCCACTATCACGATTTCCGTTACAGGGCGAAATAACGAAGTTCACATCACCGTTGTGGACAACGGCCCGGGTATTCCAGCCGATCTTCTCCCCCGCATCTTCGAACCGAATTTCTCCACCAAGACGCATGGCATGGGCCTGGGTCTCCCGATCGTCCAGAAAATTATTTCCGACATGGGCGGCACGGTGGACATAACCAGCGCAGAAGGTGAAGGAACCCGCGTACATATCGTGATAAAAGCGGCGGCGTCCTGATTTTTCCTTTCTTCCGGCTTTGTTAAGTTACATAGATGCGTGCTTGAACGTGGCGAACAGATGAATCGACGATCCATACCGCTTGTCCTGGTTTCGGCCTCTCCGCGCAGGAGACGTTTGCTGGAACAGCTCGATCTTTCCTTCCGGGTGTTTAACGGAAACGCCGATGAAAGCGTGGACCTCGACCTGTCCCCACAGGATCACGTCTGCCTGGTTGCGAAGAGAAAGGTCCGTACCGCGGACAAGGCTTTCCCCGACTCCATACTCCTCGGCGCTGACACGATCGTGGCGTATAACGGTATGATACTGAACAAGCCCTCCGACCCTGAAGAAGCGGTGGAAATGCTTTCCACCCTCAGCGGCAATTGCCACGAGGTGTACACGGGTTACTTCCTGCTTCATCCAAAGACACGCAAGCACCGGCTGGGCTGGGAGAGAACCGAGGTCTGGTTCCGAAAGCTGGACGAAGACGAAATCAGGGATTACGTTGCGTCGGGTTCACCTCTGGATAAGGCCGGCGCTTACGGCATCCAGGACGATTTCGGCGCTGTCTTCGTAGAGAAAATTCACGGGTGTT
>JAJRXL010000194.1 GCA_024276335.1 Bacteroidota bacterium | reverse complement strand
CGATTGAAATCGTGGGCTGCTGATATGAATGGCAATAACGTCGAATGTTGTACTTTCCCGGGCAACGAAGCAGTATGCGGGAGATGAAAATTATCGTGGTGGGGTTGAAGCGGAGCCCGTGCGTAATTTCTTGAGAGCTTCGAAGTACTGCCTGATGAGCGTTTCGTAATCTCCGGAGTAGCCCTCTTCCATCGCCCGGAGGAGGTCGCGCTGCAACCGGCTCGCGCGCCCTTCGGCGTTGATCTCGGCGGGACTGCGCCGAACCACGTCGGTGCCGGTTCGGGATTCACGGCGTTTCTCATAATCCCGCGTGCGCGTGGATCGTGAGGCGTCCAGGAGACGGGAAAGTATCCGTTCCTGGTTCTCGATGGTCTCCGGGTTTATGTCCGCGTTTCGCATGTCGGACAGGACTTCCTGGATATCCTTGCGAATCCTGTCGAGGTCGCCGAGGATGCGTTCGCCATCCACGCTTTTGCGGGCTTCCTCCTGCAATTGCTCGAGCGATTTCCGGACCGCCTGTTGCTCCGCCACGAGGCGCTGCAACTGCATCATTTGCTGGGGTGAGAGCTTGCCCTGGCCCAGTTCCTGTGTCGATCTGTTAATCCCCTGCTGGCGTGACGCCATCTGCTGCAACTGTTGCATCAGCGAGGGCATGCCCTGGCCCTGCTGCGAGGCCTGCATGCTCTGGGCGATCTTCTTAGCAGCGTCGTTCAACGCGGCCATGGCCCCGCCCTGCTGCTGCCCCGCGCTCTTCGCGCTGCGGTTTTCCAGGCTTTTCCTGGCATTCTCCATCAACTGGAACGCCTTGCCCATCTGGCGCCCCATCTCCGGCGTCACCGCCATGGTTTTTTTGGACAGCTCCATCATGTCCTCGGCGATACGTGCCAGTTGCTCCATGAGTCCCTGCTGGCGTTCCGCCATTTCGCGGAACTGCTGCGAGTTCGCGGGCAAGGACTGGGTCTTGTTCTTCAGTGCCTCCTGCCGCTGGGACAGGGACAACATCTGCTGGAGGGCTTTTCGAAAGGCGTTGAGAACCTGTTGCTGCTGCATGCTGCGCATTTTCTTCTTGATCTTCTTCATGCGCTTCTGCAAGTCGCGCAGTTGTTGCTCCGTCTGCCTATGCATCTGGACGGCCGAGCTCTTCTTCCCGCCCTGGCACATACCCGCCGCCTGCCGCATTTGTTGCGACATCTGCATGAGATTGGCCTTGGCCTGTGCGTCCTTCATCTCCTGGAGCGGCATCTCGTCGGGGAACTCGCTCATGCGCTTTACCAGCTCCTGCATCTGCTTAGCAAGCTCCTGCAGTTCCTTGTCCAACCGCTTCTGCTCCTCCGCCCGCTTGTTGAGCTCTTCCTGCGACTGGGACTGCTCGGTCTTCTTCCGCACGTCCTCCTGCTTCTTTGCCAGCTCCTCCGTTCGCCTTGTGACTTCATCCACCTTTTGCTCGACCTGGATGCGCTTGAGCAACTCCATGGTCCGCTCTATGCTCTTGCGGAACATTTCTTCGTTGAACTGGAAATTTTCCAACGATTTGCGCACCTGGTCCGGCGGCATGTTTCGAATAGCCTCGTTCAGCTTGCGCATGGCCCGCTTCAGTTCCGGTGCGTCGAGTTCCTGCATGAGCTTCTGGAGCTCCATGTACTTCTGCATGGTTTCCGGCGAGAGCACCTGCTGGCGATCGAGCTGCGAGGTCATGTTTTCCAGGCTCTTCGTGACCTGCTCCACCTTCTTGCGAACCTCTTCCTGCCGCTTGAGCAATTCCTCGACTTTCTTTTTCTGCTGCCAGTCCGGCTGCTTGAGATTCTGTTTCTTCAGCTCGCGGTTCACGTCATCCAGGGCTTTCTTGATGTCGTTGGCTTCCCGTAACGCTTCCTTCAGGTCTTCGACCGCCCGTTCCTGCACCTTGTCGGCCCGGGCGAATACTTCTTCCATGGAGGGCAGCCGCGCCAGGAGGGAACGCGAGCGCGCCGACTTTGGACCGGTGACCCGATCGTTGTCGAACACCTCGACGTAGAATTCCACGACATCCTCCGGCACCAGGTTCAGGGACGTAAGTCTCCACACGTACGGGACGTCAACCTCCGTGCTTCTGCGGGACGGCAGGGGCAGATCAATGAACGAAAATTTCTCGGCAGGCCGCTCGTACTTCGACTGGGCCAACCTGTACGCGAGACGAAGCCGGGTGAAACCAAAATCATCGGACAGTCGGATGAGCATGGACAGGATCATGTTATCGCCGAGATCGACGTTGCCTTCGGGCTCCAGGATCATGACGCGCGGGTAGGCGTCGGGAAGCGCCTTGAGGGAATACGTAATGGGATCAGCGTTTGCAATTCCTTTCACGTCCCGGAGCGCGAACCGGTAGGTGTCGGTCTTCAACAACAGGAACGACGCGCTGACGCGGGTACCCGCGATGCTCATGGCAAGCGAATCGCCGCCTCCGAATACGAGGGCCGCGGACGCAAGGTCCTTGTTGCACGTCGCTTCAACGGTCACATTGGTTCCGGCCAACGCGTTGATGTCGCCGATGTTCTCATCCAACACGTACTCCCGTTGGCCCGTGTAGCGCGGCGGCTGAAGTTTTACCCGGAAGGTCCGAATGACCGGTCGATCGACAACGGTGAGAACGAATTCCGGGCTCTCCATGCTTCCCACCTGCACGAAATACGTCGTTGTCCGGCGCAGCGAAGAAATGGAATACCGATAGAGGCCGTCGGGACCGGGTTCCAGGTCGTGCCGGTCGGGGGCTTCCTGACCAGTGGGCAACAGGAACAGCTCGACGTTCGCCGGTTTCTTTTTTCCCGATACCCGGATTTCGATTTCCACCGGATCGCCTTTTACCACTTCCCTGTCGCCGGGCGATACTCGCACGAGATAGGGCGCCGGGGACGCGAAAGGGGTCGAGAAATGCAGGAGACGGTTGAATCCCGAGCCCATGCTTACAGGAAAAGCCAGGACGGGAATGAGAGCGATGCCGAAGAGGATCAATGCCAGCTTCCCGGCGCGTCGGGACGGCTCGCGGTTTACTACGGCGAGAAAATCCAGGTCTTTTACGTCCCGGTTAACCTGTCGGAAGGCCGCCTCGACCAGGGCGTCCGAGGTACGCACTTTTTGCTCCGTGCTGGAGCTCCGAACAAGCTGGAAGGCGTTGAGGAGCCGGTCGCGCACGCCGGGGAAATGCCGGCCCACGAGGTCGGCCAGGGCGTCATCATCCGGGCCTGGAATGAAACCCAGCCACCGGGCAATCGAGGGACCGAGGAACCAGCCCAGCAACCCGATGCAAGCCGCGACGGTGACGCCGAACAAGGCCGTGCGAACCGGAACGGAAAAATGCCCCAACGCTTCGGCAAGAGTCACTACAGCGATCAGCAGGAGAGAGAAACCCGCGAACAAATACAGCCCTTTCTGCACCCGCACTTTCCATTGGGCGCGGCGGACTTCCGCCAGGCGATCCTGGAGCCGGGAAAATTCCGTCTTGATTTCGTTACCGGTCATGAAACTTCATTCTCGCTCAATTCGTCAGCGCCCACACGATAATGTTCGTCCCCATCTCAAGAGCCTTGCGCCGTACGGGCTCCGGGTCGCCGTGCACGTCCGCATCGGCCCACCCATCGGCCAGGTTCGATTCGTACGTGTAGAAGACCACCAGGCGATCCCGGTAGAAAATGCCGAATCCCTGGGGCGGTTTGCCATTATGCTCGTGGATCTTGGGAAGACCGTTGGGAAATTGGAAATGGTTGTGGTAAATCCCATGGGAAAAAGGCAGCTCGACCAGGTCCCGCTCGGGAAAAATTTTCTTGATCTCGCGCCGGAAGGCAGCATCGAAACCGTAGTCGTCGTCCACGTAGAGGAAACCGCCGTTGGTCAGGTATTCGCGCAGTTTTTCTGCCTCGAAATCCGAAAGGTAGAGATTGCCGTGGCCTGTCATGAAGAGGAACGGATAGTTGAACATCCGCTCGCTTCCCACCTCCACGAATTCCTCCGTTGTCACCTTGACGTCTATCTGTGTGTTTTCCTTGATGAACTTCAGCAGGTTATACTCGGAACTGGGATCATTGTACCAGTCCCCGCCGCCGTTGTACTTGACGCGGGCAATGCGGAAGGCGCTCTCGGACGTCTGGGCAACGGAGACATCCAGACCCATGACAAGACATACAAGGCCCACAATAACAATTTTTGTCTTTCCGGCTCCGGCAATCATGACAAGCAAAATACCATGCATCGGGCACCGTTGCAAGGTGAATACGCGTCCCGAAACTGCCGTAATCATCCCTCGGCAATCACGGATTCGGTTTCTCTGAACCTGTCCTCGTAGCTGATATTACCGTCGGCTATATCATGTAACGAACAAAATGAAACATATTGCATGTTGAACGCTAATTAGTTACCTTGTTTTGCCAAAGAATAACCTGAAGCCTCGTCATGAAAAACTTTTCAATCAAAAAGCTCTATTACTCGATCAGCGAGGTCAGTAAGATCACGGGGCTCGAGCAGTATGTTCTGCGGTACTGGGAATCGGAGTTCGAAGAGCTGAAGCCGCAAAAAAACCGGGCGGGAAACCGCATTTACACGAACCGGGACATCAACCTCATCCTATTCATCAAGCGACTCCTGCGGGAAGAGCGATATACCATTGAAGGAGCCAAGCAGGTGCTTTCAACCTATTCGCCCTCCGACGACGCGCCCAGCGAAGTCCAGGTACAGGAACCCAAACCGGAAAAAACCGTTCAGACCCATTTCACCTTTCCCGTCGAGTCTTCGGGTTCGCTTTCGGACGACCTGATGGAGATCAAGCGTTTCCTCGAAGACTTGCAGCACCGGCTTCGCGGGCACTGACTGTCTTTTTCTCTCCACCGATTTCATATCGGTTCCCCCGGCGTTATTTCCCCGTTGCCGTTCCTCCTTTCTTCGGTCTTTTTATCGTGGAAACTGCCAGTCCTTTTTTGTATATTAGAAGTTCGAAAGTCGGAGCGTAGCGCAGCCCGGTTAGCGCACTACCTTGGGGTGGTAGGGGTCGCGGGTTCAAATCCCGCCGCTCCGACCAGGGGCCCGGTCGAAATGCCGGGCTTTTCCTTTTACCTCAGTGCGGGTTCTAATCCCGTCACGAATGTGATCCCTCCGGGGCCGCTCCGACCAGAGGCCCGGTCGAAATGCCGGGCTTTTCCTTTTTGACGAGTAAAACTGGATAAGACCGAATCTCCCTCGATTACGCTCGGGGCTCCGTTTATGCGGTAATTCCGTTCACTAATATGTGGTCGATAGTCCAAGG
>JAJRXL010000193.1 GCA_024276335.1 Bacteroidota bacterium | reverse complement strand
GGGTCGTTCACGCTGGACGAGACGCGGCAGGGACTGGAAGAGAGAACCTTGTGTGTCGCTCAGAGAAGGCCGTGCAGGAGTCCGCCGTCAACGGGTATGGTCGCCCCGCTGATATACGATGCGCTCTCACTTGCCAGGAAGGCCACCAGCGCCGCAATTTCTGAAGGCTGTCCGAGCCGTGCCAGGGGCGCTCGTGACGCCAGGTCCTTTCTGACATCCTCTACCGTGACGCCGGATCGCCCGGCTTCCGATTCCAGGAGCTCGCGAAGCCGGTCCGTATCGGTGTAACCGGGAGCGACATTGTTGACGGTGATGTTGTTGCGTCCCAATTCCCGGGAAAGGGTCTTGGCAAGACCGGTAACGGCTGCCCGGAACGCGTTCGACAGCAGGAGGTTGGGCACGGGCTCCTTGACCGAGATGGAAGTGATATTTATGATACGGCCCCATTTTCTTTCTTGCATTCCCGGCACAAATCCCCTGGCCAGCCTGACGACATGCATGAGGGTGTTTTGGTACGCTTGTCGCCAGCGTTCTTCATCGAGTTCGTCGAAGCCGCCTGGAGGCGGGCCGCCGCTGTTTGTCACCAGGATATCGACGTGCCCGACTTTCTTCAGGACCTCGTTGATAGCGGCGGAAACCTGGTCCTTCGCATGAAAATCGACGACGACCCAGTGGTGTGTAACGCCTGTTCGTTCCCGCATTTCGTCCGCGACGGCACGCAGTGCGTCTTCACGTCTTCCGGAGAGAATAACGATGCATCCTTCGTCGGCCAGCGTCCCGGCAACGGCGCGTCCGATGCCTGCGCTGCTGCCTCCGACAAATGCAATTTTCCCTTTCAGTTCGAAATCCATATTTTTCTTGTGTTGCTCGTTGTTAATGACGGACAGGAACAGATCAATACAATTTACTGTTATGGTTATTTGAATGCCACAGGCTGAAACGACAGGTCGCAAAAGATGATTTTACCGATATACACGTACGACGCTCCCGTGCTGCGCGAACAGGCAGAGTCGGTTCCCTCTATGAACGATGAAATCGTCGCTCTGATTGCCGACATGTTCGAAACCATTAAAGCTGCCCGTGGCATCGGCCTGGCAGCCAACCAGGTGGGGAAACTCCACGCGATTTGCCTCGTGGATCTATCGGAGGTGGAAGACGACGATCGCCGCCAACCGTTGATCCTGATCAATCCCGTGGTTGTCGAAAGTTGGGGCGAGGAAGTCGTATTGGAGGAAGGATGCCTCAGTCTCCCCGAATTGCGCGAGGACGTGCGGCGCCCGGAATTCATCGCGGTGCGATTTAAGGATGCCCGGTTCGAGGACAAGGAACTCGAGGCGGGCGGGTTGCTTGCCCGCGTGATCCAGCACGAGGTTGACCACTTGAACGGCATCTATTTCACTGATTACCTGACCGGGTTCAAAAAAACAATTGTCAAGTCGCAGTTGAACAAGATAAAGAAGGGAGAGGTCGAGACGGAATACCCGGTGATTGTCAACGGCGAGATCATACCCGCATGAAACTCGTCTTCATGGGGACGCCGGATTTTGCCGTACCCAGTCTGGATATCCTTGCCCAATCCCCCCATGATGTCGTTGCTGTAGTCACCGCGCCGGACAAACCCCGGGGGCGAGGCCGGAAGGTTCAGCCGACGCCGGTCAAGCAACGTGCCCTTGACCTGGGGCTCCGGGTTTTACAACCGGAATCGATGCGGGATGCGGGGTTCCGGGAAGAGCTGGCGTCGTTGCGCCCCGATGTCATCGTCGTGGTGGCGTTCCGGATTCTTCCGCGCGAGGTGTTCACCATTCCATCCGGGGGATCGTTCAACCTGCATGCTTCGCTGCTTCCCCGGTACCGGGGAGCGGCGCCCATCAACTGGGCCCTCATCAAGGGGGAGAAGGAAACGGGCGTCACGACGTTTTTCCTCGAGGAAAAAGTGGATACAGGAAACATCATCCTGCAGAAGCGCGTGCCCGTTCCGCCGGACATGACGGCGGGCGAACTGCACGACGTTCTCATGCGCGTCGGCGCGGAGGCGGTGATGGAAACGGTGAACCGGATCGACGCGGGCACGGTCGCGCTTCAACCGCAGGACGCGAGCCAGGCAACCCCGGCCCCGAAACTGTTCCGCGAAACCTGCCGCATCGACTGGACGAAATCGGCGGACGCATTGCATGATTTCATCCGTGGATTAAGCCCGTACCCGGGTGCGTGGACGATGCTGGATTCGCGAGAAATGAAAATCCTCCGGAGCAAACGTGTGGAGGAGCCTCTGCCGGTCGCGCTTGGGCCGGGCGAGCTTGCGGTGACGGGGAAAGAGGTTCTCCTGTGCGGAACCGGTTCGGGCGCGCTCGAGATCCGGGAGTTGAAAGCGCAGGGATCGAGGATGATGACCGCGGGCGAGTATCTGCGCGGACATCCGATCGAGCCGGGCGCGCGATTTCAGTAATGCGCTCATGACACCGATCATCGTTGCTCACAGGGGATATTCGGAGGTGGCGCCGGAGAACACGTTGCCGGCGATTCAAAAAGCCATCGAGGCCGACGCGCGCGTCATCGAGTGCGACATCCAGACCACGCGCGACGGCGTTCCCGTGCTTATCCATGATTCCACCCTGCAACGCACGACCAGCGGGAGCGGCTACGTGTGGCAGGCGACCCGCGACGAGGTGCAGGCGCTGGACGCGGGAGCGTGGATGCACCCGGCATTCAGCGGCGTTCGTGTCCCGAGCCTGGAGGATGTGCTCGACGTCATGCCCCGCAACGTTACGCTTAACCTGGAAATAAAACCCGCGGCGTTCCAGAGGAATCGAGGTATCGTCCGAAGGGTGTTGGAACTCCTCGAGGGGAGCCCGCACGTGAACGCGTTGCTTTCTTCGTTCTCGATGGATGTCCTGGAAGAGGCTGCCGGTCTCCGGAAATCCGTTGAACGCGTGTTGCTCATGCACCGCCCCCGCCGGTTGCCGAGCATCACGGAAAGCCTGGAGAGAATCGCTTCGCGGAAGTTTTTCTGCAACGTCATGCTCTTCAATGCGAAACTGGCCGCCAGGCTCCGCGAGCGAGGCATACAGACGGGGGTGTTTTCCGTCAACTCTACGCGAAGCCTGCGACAGGCCCTGAAGTGTGGCGTGGATTACGTCATCACAAACAGGGTTGAATGGTGCCGCGAAGCAATTGCGGAGTTGGTGGGTTGACCACACGGACCACGGAGTGGTGAGCGGAATCGAACCACGCGGGCAAGTACAGAGATATATCAGGCCGAGGTAAGAGGTGACAGGGTTTAGCGAAGTGCGGGTTGAGATTTTTTCCAAACGGTATAACGTTTGAACGTTCCAACGTTCAACCCCTCTGAAGTCCCAACACCGAACACCCCACTCGTTACCAGGAAGCGTCAGGTCCGCAATCCCAGCACCTCGTACCAACCCTCCAAGAAAGAGATTGACAAATAACTAGAGTGTCTGTTCCCGGGAATCGTGTGGCTCGGTCAACCTTCCCGGTTTTCGTGAGCGCAGGATCAGCAACAGGCCCCAGAGCACGAGCAGCATCGGCCAGTACGTGGCGAACAAATCCCGGAATGTTTGCGGTAACAGGTATCCAAGCCTGGCAGCAATGCTTCCGAGACCGATGACGGTGAAAAAAACGGCGGGAACGAGCAGGCCCCATTCCTTCGTAGACAGGAAGTACATGGCGAAAAACGAACAGCCGAGGGCGAAAAGAAGGGTCGGGAAAAGAAAGGATGCCGTCAGTCCAACGGCATTGATGCTCGAGAGAAAGAAGATGATCCCTGCCAGGAGAAAGAATGTTCCGCTGAATGCTTTGCCCTTCTCGTTGTACAGGAAAGCACGGATGCTCAATCCGGCGCCGTAAAACATCAAGCCGAATGCAATGATCCGCTCCGATCCGAAATTTACGAGGTCGAACCGGTCGAGGAGCAACCCGAGACCGATAAAAATGAGGACGATGCCGAGAATGGGAAACCTGGAGTGCGAATGATTATCCATGGCAACACCTATGCTTGCGCCGTTTGGTCAACGGGAAGGAAGAATGCCAGGGCGACGTACAGGATCAACGCCAGCCCGAACGAGACGAAGAGAAGGAGAACGAACGCGATGCGGATCAGCGACGGATCGACGCCGAAATACTCGGCGATTCCCCCGCAGACGCCGAGGATTTTCTTGTTCCTGCTTGAGCGGTGCAAGATGTTTGCATACGGTGCGGACCCCTCGTTGCGCCGCGTTTCCTCACCAGGCTCCTCGTGCGGAGGCAGCAATTTCCTGTTCTTGTGGTTGAGAATGATGTAGAGACCCAACACGATAAAGAGAGCAGGCATGAAGACATTCCATGAGATATCCCACGTCAGCCATTTCAGCACTCCCAGGTTGTCCATAAGAAGAATGGAACCGGTGACGATCAGGACCGCTCCTGCCACCGGGCGGAAGTCGCGTGAGGCGCCGTCACTCCGATCATCTTTTTCCTCGGCTTCCGGGATAATTATCAGGGCGACGATGTAAAGAAGTATTCCCGATCCACCGAGCACCGTCAGGAGCATCCAGACGATCCTCACGATGACTGGATCAACTTCGAAATAGTGGCCAAACCCTCCGCACACTCCACCGATCACCCTGTCTTTTTTCGATCTGTACAAGCGTTTGTAAGAATATTCCATGGCAGCATCCGGAAAATGAATGGTTCACGAACTGTAATTCGTTACGGGAAAGGTGGTGCAAGGTTGCATTCCCGCATGCTCAGGGCATTGCTTCGGATCATAGTTCCTGTTCGGAGATGAAATCAGGTGGCTCTTCGCGCAACATGCGGAGCGTAACGGCGCGGTTGTCGATGGGAAAAAGTCCCTCTTCTTCCGAGAATATCTGCTGAAAGTCCTCCGGTTCGAAAAACGGTCTGAATTTTTCCGCGAGGTCGCGCACGCGCTTCTGGTACCATGCGACATTGGCGTCCGGGAAATTGGGGTCCCACAGCTCCGCCAGCTTCGTCGCGGTGTATGGTTTCGAAGGAAGCGATTGCCCGGTGTAGTAATAGGATATTCGTTCCCCGACGCTCACCGGTCGTCCCGCCCGCCTGATGGCTTCCATCAAGCCGCTGTGTTTGCGTTGTTCACGCGCGAGTTCTTCCATGTATTGGCGAAGGGGAATCTTCACTTCTTCCGTGCGGGCGAGATCGCGCACGTGGATTTTGTGGTTTCGTATGTCGAAGATCAGCGACGTGTACAACCCGTGCAGGGTCTGGAAATCGCCTCGCAGGATGCACTCGATACAATCACGGATGAAATCCCGGGCGAATCGTTCCATTGAGCGCGAATGGAGCGACGATCCGCGGATGATGAGCTTTTGGTCGTACGTCAGGAGCGCGTAATTCTTGATCTTGTAGCTGAATATCTTTTCGTACCTACCAGCAAATCCCAGTGTTATTCTCTCCGGCAGGAGCGTGGAGATATTCTTCACCAGGTTTTGCTCGTCCGTTTCGGTCTCGATTCCCGGCGGAGGAATGGCGAACACGCCGTCCGTGTCGATCTCGATGATCTCGGCGCCCGCGTCCTTCAGTTCCGTTACCACTTGCCGGAGTATCTCCTGCCCGGTCTGCGTCACTTCTTCCGCTCTTTCGAAATCATTGAACATGGCGGGCGGGTAGGCCAGGTACCCGAAGAAAGAATTGATGAGAATCTTGTAGGCCGATTGAAGCGCTTCGAGGTTCTCCCTTTCCCGGCCAACGTTCATGTTCATCATTCGACGCTTGATATCGAGGCGCAAGTCCGTGAGCCTTTCCAGGAGAGACAGGAACATGCCACGGGTGTCGCTTCGTGGCTTGATGTGCCAGCTGAGCATCAGGGAGGGGTAGAGGGATTCGACGTCCACGTGTATGATGCGATTAAACACGCCGCACGCGAAGACCCCCGTCAACCCACCCGTGTGCAGGGTGCCCGAGGAAGGGGCGGGCAGGGCGTGGTTGCGATGCATGTATTCCCGTTCCATGAGCAAGTCGATTTTTCGGGCGCTGCCGGTTACGGGCACCTGCTGGTAATTCAGCGGAAACATGCGTGTCGTTTCGAAGGGGAAACGCGTATAGCGCTCGCTGAGAAGCTCCAGGTCCGAAAGATTGTCGTGGAGAAACTGCTCGAAGCGGCGGTAATCGTGCTGGTAGCACCAACTGACCTGGCGGGGATCGAGCACGACGCGCTCCGGACGGTCGAGGCCGGCGGCGCGCACGGCCCGCACGAGGCCTGTCTGGCCCCGCGTGCGGTCCCCGTGATTCCCTCCGCCGACACACCGGCTGAGGTCGATAAGGTGCCTGCCGTGTATTTCGGGTATCTGGGCGCGGCGCTGATCGCGTTGTTGTCCCGGCGGCATGTTTGCGTTGGAACCGTCGCGTCCCAGACTCATCTCAATACCATACATGCGGCAGCGATGGAAGAGAAAAGGCAGCTCGAATGTATGAAGATGAAAACCTTCGATGATATCGGGGTTACGCTCCCTGACGAGATCGATGAACAGGCGGAGCAGTTTTTCCTCGTCCTTTCGTTTGCGTGAAAGTATCCTGCGCCAGCCGGTCGAATCGGCTAATGCCACGGCCAGCACTTCGTCGGAGGCGCGCTCCGGGTTGCTGTAGCCGGAAAGCGAGCTCGTGACGATACTGACACGCAGGATCGCGAGGTCTTCGGGCTCCAGGCCTTTGAAACACGTTTGTCCGGTCTGCAGAAAGTACTGGATGACCGGGTCGGGTTCGACGTGGAGAATATCGTCGGTCTGCTCGGGAAATGGACGGGGGAGCGCCTGGATGCGCCGGTTGATGTGACGCACGGCATTCCACATTTTCGAAAGAGAATCGAACATGACGCAGAACCTGAGCGCGCCTTCGCCGTCGAGTTCGGTCACGACGAAATTTTCCGGGCAGTCATCAAGCAGCCGGCGATCGGAGAGATGGAAGTAGAACGTGAGCGGATCGAGCCGTTCCACGAGTTCGCCCCTGATTTTTTGATAGACCACGATCCGCGTTCCCGTAGGTTGAGGCATCCAGGCCCCGATGAGGTATTCCTCCGGGTCGATGCCGAGGAGAGATGCCTCTGATTCCTTGTCGATCGGAACCGGGCGCTGGCCGTGGAGGAGTTCTATCATGGGACGGGTAAGAACAGGGAAAAAGGTACATCGAAAAAGGAAAAAGCGCGTCGCTTTGCGGAGGAGCATCCGTTCATAAGGGTGTCTCCCTCACAAAGTACTTTCCCGGCAATTGGCGCGCGACGCCCTTGAATTCCATCTGCAGCAGGGTTACAAGGAGGTCCGTGGGCGTGGTTCCCGTCTTTTCGGCAAGGGCATCTATATGGAGCGGCTCGGAGTCGAGATACGAGAGTATCTGCTCTTCCTGGAGCGACAACTGGGGCGGCGGTTGTTTTTGCTTGCACGACCGCGAGGCAACCGGTAGTTCCGCCAGAATATCATCGGCGCTGCGAACGAGTTTTGCGGCACCGGACTGGATCAGCTTGTTTGTGCCTGACGACCGGACGTCGAAGATGGAACCGGGAACGGCGAAGACATCCTTGCCCTGGTCGAGGGCGAACTGCGCCGTGAGCAGTGCGCCGCCTTTCTCCGCCGATTCGATGACCAGGACTCCCATGCTGAGTCCGCTGATGATACGGTTTCGCCGTGGAAAATTGACGGCATCGGGTTTTGCGCCGAACGGTTGTTCCGTGAATACCGCGCCACGAACCGTGATCTCCTGTGCCAGTTTCCGGTTTTCACCGGGATAGATGTTATCGAGGCCGCTTCCCAGCACGGCACACGTGACGCCGTCGTGCTCGAGGGCGGATCGATGCGCAACGGTATCAATGCCTCGCGCGAGTCCGCTGACGATCACGACGCCTTCGGCGACGAGATCGCGCGTGATGAACCGGCAGGCTTTCTTCCCGTATGTGCTGGCCGAGCGCGTTCCGACCACCGCGACGGCGGGCTGATCCGCCGCCTGCAACTTTCCAGAGACAAACAGATATAACGGGGCATCGTAAATCCGGCGGAGCTGCTCTGGGTAATTGTCGTCGAGGTACGTGACGAATTGAACATCTTTTTTCTCCAGGATTTCTTTCGTTCGGGCGACATCGTTTTCCACCCGATCAAGGAATTTCTCGTTGGTCACGGCTTCACGGATCGCGGCGGCAAGGGTCTTGTCGATGCCTTCGACCTTGATGAGCTCGGCACCCCTGGCCTTCGCGAGGGCGTCGAAGGACGTAAAATGGCGCAGGAGGTTTCGTGCGCGCATCCCGCCGATGCGGGGCAAAAGGGAGAAGCGAATAAGATCGAACCGGTCTATCATCTCTTATTTTGCCGTGATGGCGTGGGGCCGAAAAGAGCGCCCGGAAAAGGTGATCAATGTGTAGTAAAAAGATCCTGCCATGAGACCCATTAAAGCGTATTCATGGATTTTGCCTGTTTTTCGCTGAAATGTAGCAATAGGCAAGGGGCTTTGCAAATATTGTACCTGAATTTCATTCTTTCATTGCGGGAGAGGCGCGTATTATTTACTTTAAGTTCTCGGAACGGCTGTTCTGACCGGATTATGAAAGTGAACGACATTCAAATCGAAGAAAAATTGGCTGGTATTCAATTCATGTGCGACCTTGAAAAATGCAAGGGGGCGTGTTGCACTTTCCCCGGCGGATCGGGAGCCCCGGTCACGGAGCACGAGGCCGCGTTGTTACACGAGGTATATCCGGTCGTGAAGAGCTATCTTCCGGAAAACCACGTGGTGGTCGCGGAATTGTATGGATTGATTGAAGGAAGGTTCGGTGAACGCAGTATCCGCTGTTACGATCAGCGGGCGTGCATTTTCGCCTGTTTTGAGGGCGATATCGCATATTGCGCCATTCAGAAAGCACACCGGAAGGGCGAAATCGACTGGGAGAAGCCCATCTCGTGCCATCTCTTTCCCATTCGAATACGGGAATCGGACGAGGGGGCGCACCTGGTCTTCGAGGAGTTTCCCGAGTGCCTTCCCGCTCTGCACCGTGGAGCCAGGGAACATGTCAATGTCATTTCTTTTTTGGAATCCCCGCTCAAACGTGTGTACGGAGAGCGGTGGTATCGTGATCTGATGGATAAACTACCTACGCCTACTGGTAAGTTTACTGACCAGGATCAAAAGGAGTAGCTATGTTACAGCTTTCGCAAACGCAAAAACAAATCCAAAAGCTGTCACCGGCCCAGGTACAGTACCTGAAGATTCTTCAACTGCCCGTCATGGCGCTTGAACAGCGTATCAAGGACGAACTTGAAATGAATCCGCTGCTTGAAGAAGGGACGGAGCAGGAAGAAGAACAGGATTTGCTCCAGGAGTTACTCCCCGAGGAGGAAGACCCGCTCTCGACCGAAGAAGCAGAATTGGGGTCGAATGGCAAGTCGGAATCCCAGGATTTCGTGGAGAAGGACATCCAGGAACACCCCGAGGAAGAGTACAGTTGGCAGGATTTTATCGAAAACTCGGATATCCCTACGACGAAGAAATGGTCGGACGACGACGAGGATCATGAATTCCCAACGCCGGCGATGGTCACGCTTTCCGAGAAGCTCGAAGATCAGCTTCGTATGCTGTATCTCGAAGACCACTTGTATAACCTGGGTCTTGAAATCATTGGGAACCTGGAAGAGGACGGGTACCTGCGTCGATCGCTGGAGGAAATCGTCGATGACGTAAATTTGACCTACGGATACGAGCTGACCCTGGAAGAGGCCGAAAAGGTCCTGAAAGCGATCCAGAAATTCGACCCGCCGGGCATTGCCGCCCGCGATTTGCGCGAATGCCTGTTGATCCAACTGGACCAGATCGAGGATCACACCATCGAGAGCCTGCACGCCAAGGAGATACTCCAAAAGACCTTTGATCATTTCATCAAGAAGCATTACGACCAGATTGAAAAAGAACTGCACATTTCCAGGGAACGTCTGAAAAACGCCCTCAAGTTCATACAGAACAACCTCAACCCGAAGCCCGGTGAAGGCAACATCACCAGCGGCATGAACTACCTCACTCCCGACTTTTTCGTTACCGTCCGGGATGGCGAGCTGGTGGTGACGCTCAACGACCGTGACATCCCCTCCTTGCGGGTGAATTACGCCTACAAAGAATTGTTGAAGAACCGCGCGCGTACGCCAGAAACCCGTCGCGCCCGCCTCTTCGTCAAGCAAAAGCTGGAGAGCGCCCGCTGGTTCATCCAGTCGATCCAGCAGAGGCGTGAGACGATGCTGCGCGTGATGACAACCATTGCTCACAAGCAACAGGATTTTTTCTTCAAAGGCCCCGGCCACCTGAAACCCATGATCTATAAGGATATTGCCGATATCGTGAGCCTCGACATTTCCACGATTTCACGGGTTGTCAACGGGAAGTACGTGCAGACGGATTTCGGCGTTTACGAGTTACGGTATTTCTTCAGCGAGGGGATCAAGACAGACAGCGGTGAAGAAGTATCAAACAAGGAAGTCCGCAGGATCCTGCGGGAGATCATCGAAAAAGAGGACCCGCGTCACCCGCTCAGCGACGACAAGCTCCGCAAGATGCTCAACGACATGGGCTTCCAGATTGCCCGGCGCACGGTGGCCAAGTACCGTGAACTGGAAAAGATCCCCGTAGCCAGACTACGCAAGTCATTATAATCGCGGCGCCTGCACGTTGGAGCGCCGCTCATCCGACACCTGAACGAGAGAGCCGATGAAGGTACGAAGCACAACCGTTATCGGTATTGTTCACGAGGGACACGCCGCCCTGGGCGGCGATGGCCAGGTCACAGTGGGCAATACGGTCATGAAACAGCAATCCAATAAAATTCGTCGTCTGTACAAGGGAACGGTCATTGCCGGGTTCGCCGGCGCCGCCGCGGACGCCTTTACCCTGTTCGAGCGTTTCGAAGAAAAGCTGGAACAATACCACGGCAATCTCGAACGCGCTGCCGTCGAGCTGGCGAAGCTGTGGCGGACCGACAAGTACCTGCGCCGCCTCGAAGCCCTGTTGGCGGTGGTGACGACCGACCAAGCATTGATCATCTCCGGCACCGGCGACGTCATCGAACCTGACGATGGCATCGTGGCGATCGGATCGGGCGGGAGTTATGCACTTGCCGCCGCGCGGATGCTGCGGAAACACGCCGACCTTTCGTTGTCGCGCATCGTGGAAGAAGCGCTGTCAACCGCGGCGGATATCTGCATTTACACGAATCATCATTTCACAATCGAAGAGTTGTAGCCACATGTCTGTCATCGAACGGACCGTCGTAAAATCATAGGCGCCGGCCTTGACCCCCACCCAGATCGTCAAGGCGCTGGACCAGTATATCATCGGGCAGGACGAGGCCAAGAAATCCGTCGCTATCGCCCTTCGGAACCGGTGGCGCCGCCAGCAAGTCCCCGACGCCATGCGCGAAGAAATCATGCCGAACAACATCATCCTCATCGGACCGACGGGAGTGGGAAAAACGGAAATCGCCCGCCGGCTGGCCAAGCTGGTCGGGTCGCCGTTCATCAAGGTGGAAGCCTCGAAATTCACCGAGGTCGGTTACGTCGGCCGCGACGTGGAATCCATGATCCGCGACCTCACGGAAATGGCCGTGAACATGGTGAAGGCGGAAAAGGAAACCGAGGTGCAGGGCAAGGCCGAGTTGCAGGCGGAAGAACGCATCCTCGACCTCCTTCTTCCCCGGTCGCCCGGCGTTTCCGAAGAGAGCGGTGAGGGAGAGGAGCTGCGGAACCAGACTCGTGAAAAGCTCCGCGAGCAATTGCGCGCGGGAAAGCTGGACCACCGGAAAGTCGATCTTGAAATCTCGGTCAAGGGAAACGCTGCGCTCGGCGTGTTCGGCCCCATGGGAATGGAAGACCTGGGTATCAATCTCCAGGACATTCTCTCCAACATGATGCCGAAGAAGCGCAAGCACAGGAAAGTCACGATTGCGGAAGCGCGGGAGATTCTCGTGCAGGAAGAAGCGCAGAAACTCATCGACATGGATTCGGTCGTGAAGGAGGCCATCCACCGGGTCGAGAACAGCGGCATTGTTTTCCTTGACGAGATAGACAAGGTCGCGGGTGGTGACACGACTTCGGGGCCGGACGTTTCCCGCGAGGGTGTCCAGCGCGACCTGCTGCCCATCGTCGAAGGTTCGACCGTTGCCACCAAGTACGGTCACGTGTGCACGGATCACATCCTCTTCATCGCCTCGGGCGCCTTCCATGTCAGCAAGCCGTCTGACCTAATTCCCGAGTTGCAGGGACGCTTCCCTATCCGGGTCGAGTTGAGGAGCCTGAGCGAGGAAGATTTCGTGAAGATCCTCACGCTTCCCCAGAACGCCCTCATCAAGCAATACAGGGCACTCCTGGAATCGGAGGGCGTTTCCCTGGAGTTCACGGATGACGCCATCGCCGCGGTTGCCCGAATCGCGTTCCAGGTGAACGAAGATGTGGAAAACATCGGCGCCCGCCGCTTGCATACCATCCTGACCACCTTGCTCGAAGACGTCCTGTTCGAGGCCCCGGACGCTCTCGACTCGGACAAGATCGTTGTGGATGCCGGGATGGTGGAAGCGAAGTTGAACGACCTGGTGAAGAACCGGGACCTCAGCAGGTACATTCTCTGATGCAAGGATCGTTTCGCCTGTCTCGGACCTCGAAGGTCTTCCTGACGCTCCTGATATTCTCGGGCGTATTGTGGCTGGGCGGGATCGTGTACCGCGCCCTTATCGCCAACGAGTTTTTCATCGCCAACACCCTGAAATACCTGCCGGATATTTCGCCGGACAAGGAACGGGTCCTCTTTCAGCTTCTCGCCAGCAGCTCGACGATTATCGTCATCAGTTATTTCATCGTCCTGGTGTCGGTTTTCGGCCTCGTGAAAACCATGAACCTGCGTTTGAAGGATAACGGGTGGCTGATGGCCGCATTGATCCTGTTCTTCATGTTCGTGCCGGTGGAAATATTCACCGCGTATCTCGACGTGGATTTCATCCTCGACTGGCGAAGTGCCATGTCGATCATACACGAAAAAGG
>JAJRXL010000192.1 GCA_024276335.1 Bacteroidota bacterium | reverse complement strand
TCGCCATCATCGGCCTCTTTCTTTCTCAGCCATGCGCCGTTTCACTTCCTCGGCTACGAAATGGAACAGGATCGCGTGAATGGCTTCGGTGGCGCACATATCCGGAAGCTCGGCATGGACATTGATGTCGGCCAGGGAATGGAGCTGTCCCCCATCGAACCCGGTGAAGGCAATCGTGGTAAGCTTACTATTCCGCGCCCACTCCACAGCGCGAAGGACGTTTGCGCTATTTCCGGATCCGCTGATGGCGATTAACAGGTCACCGGGGCGCGCGAAAGTTTTCAATTGTTGGACGAAGATATGCTCGTAGCCTTCGTCATTTGCCAGGGCGGTCATGAAGCTGCTGTTGTCTGTCAAGCTTAGGGCGCGAAGCCTGCGCACCTGTGTTGGATCGCGCAACGTGCCCTTGGCCAGGTCCTGCGCAAAATGCGATGCATTCGCCGCCGACCCGCCATTACCGATTACGAACACGGTTCCACCTGAATCATAAACCCGGAGCAAGGCCACGATGACTTCCTCCACGTCTTCCGGGGAGACGGAGCGGGCATGCCCCGTCACGTGTTCTATGTAATCAGACAATTTCACTAAGCGTCCTCGATGTTACTAACGTTGAAAATACGCCATCCCGTTCCGTCATCAAAACACGCATGCTTATTCTGGTATCACGAACCTGGATCGTTTGAAGACGTGTGTTATTCGTTACTTCCAGCTATACCGTCGGTAATTGAAAATGATCTTGCTGCCATCGGGCTCGAAGAGAAACGGCATCTCGCGGTACCGGCTCATGGCCTCCCGGAGCTCGTCCTGTCGGTGCCGTGGACAGTAGCACAGGAGGAAGCCACCACCGCCTGCGCCCGCGATCTTCCCGCCCAGTGCGCCATGCGTGCGGGCAATCTCATACATCGCGTCAATCTCCCGGTTCGAGACATTGGACGAGAGCTTTTTCTTCATCCGCCAGTTTTCATCCAAGCAATGCCCTATCCGTTCATAATCCCGGTTGAGGATACTATCCCGGGTTTGCGTTGCCAGGTCCTTTATCATATCGAGATAATCGATCGTAGAGGCGATACGTGAGCGCTGCTCGGTGAGAATCGTCGTGGATTTCCGGGTCGTGTTGGTGTAAAAAAGAAGGAGGTTCGATCCCAGCTTGCGTTTTTCTCCTTCGGCAATTTGTAGACGGTTGACAATGACCTCTCTACCCTGCAATACAATTTCACAGATTCCACCAAATGCCGCGATGTATTGATCCTGCCTTCCAATTGGTTTCCGGCAGATTTCAATCTCGATTTCGCAGGCTTCCCTGGCGAGTTGTTCCGCAGGCACCTGTCTTCCCGTGTACATGTATAACGCATTAAGCAGCCCAACAGTCAAACTGCTGGACGATCCCAGTCCGCTTCCCTCGGAGGGAATATCGGCCAGCATGGAGATCTCGACGCCTCCACCGACACCGGTCTTTTTCATCGCCTCCCGGACCAGCTCGTGCTGGATTTCGTCCACATGGCGAACAATTTCCTTCTGCATATAGGAGATGTAGATTAAATCATCGTAGCGTTCTTTTACAATGACGAAGACATACTTGTCAATGGCAGTGCTGATAATCAGGCCGCCGTGCGTCTTCGAATACTCGTCGAAATCCGTTCCTCCGCCTGCGAGACTGATCCTGAGAGGTGTCTGGGAAATAATCATGGTATTGCTCGAACTTGTTCACGATAATATTCATGAGAACGGCCTTCAGTTCTGAACATAAATCCTCATGATCTTTTTCCAATCCAGCTTTTATCTTCAAGTACTTTCTGCCATTCCCGCTCTGCTGCTTCCAGCGACGATACCGTTCCGATATCCCGCAAGTACTCGTGCATTCTGTATCCCCGGATGTTTCCAACGAAGCGAGGAATGAGATCGTACCCGATATCTTGTACGTCTTCCGTTATCGCATCCAGCATCGTGGGCGATGCAATATAGACGCCCGCGTTTGCGAGTCGGGATTTCGGTTGCGCGGGTTTTTCATCAAACGACACGACACGATCCATCCCGTCGAGAACGGCGATACCCCGGCTCGATGGATTGTCCATTTCCTTCAGCGCCATAGTCAGCACGACACCTGAGCCGGTATGTGTCGCCCTCATTGCAGTGAGATCGATGTCCGTCAGGTTATCAGCATAGCAAATAAAGAACGGCTCACCGCTTGATACGAAGCCCCTGTTCGCCCGTAGCGTCCCCGCGCTGCCAAGAAGCACCGGTTCGAACACGGTGAGAATATCCATCTGGGATGAATAACCTGCGAGAAAAGATTCAACTTGGTCCGGAAGATGATGCGTGTTTATCAGCACCGAAGAGACGCCGTGGGCTTCCAGGAGTTCCAACCACCATTGCAACATCGGTTTCCCGCATATCTTCACAAGACATTTCGGCATCGAGTTGGTAAGAGGGCGAAGACGTGTTCCCAACCCGGCAGCCAGAAGAAATGCTTTCATGGCTTGATGACGCGACGTCTATTTATTAATGGATTCACGTGTCGAACGAACGACGTTGAGTTTTTTCATCGTGGTTTCCGCGTACTCGAGGATATCCTCGATGTTATCCTGTTGCTGCAAGTAGCCAACGTATTCTCTTACCGAATCATCCGCCGTTCGTTTCGGTTGCCAGCCAAGCTCGCGCAACTTTGATGAATCGGAACACGCATTGCGCGTATCTCCAAAGCGATATTCACCCGGGATCCTGGGCGTAATGTGTTCCTTGCCAAAAACTCCGGCCACGATACGATCGAACTCCAGCAGCGTATAAGCCCGTCCACCTCCCACGCAAAACTGCCGGTAGTTCGCGCGGTCGTCTTCCAGCACCAGCATGTTAGCTTCCACCACGTCGTGAATATTCACGAAATCCCGACACTGCTTTCCATCTTCGTAAATCGTCGGCGAACGATCAAAATAATAATGAAGCGAAAAAATTCGACAGGCGCCGCTGTAGGCATTGTAGAACGATTGGCGCGCCCCTTGAACAATCGAGTATCGAAGCGCTACCGAAGGGATGCCGTAGCGTTTTCCAAATGTCAAGGCCATCAATTCCTGTGCATGCTTTGAAAGCGCGTACTGGTTTGGAGGACTGGTTACGCTCTCCGGCGTCCATTGCCACTGCATGGGGCGACCGTGCTCATCGAGATGATCGAAGACACCGCGGTCAAGTTGCTCAACCGGGCGAGGACCAGGTACGACCAGGGCGCCGTCCGCCGTCTTGTAGAGTCCTTCGCCATTCACGAACTGGGATGATGCGACAATAACCTTCTGAACAGGGAGATGCTCTTCAACGATGATCTCGTATAAGAGGGCGGTGCCGACGGCATTGACATGGAAAAAGGTAGAAAAATCAGGAAGGTAGTCCTGGTATGCAGCGAGATGAAAAACGACATCCACGCCGCGCAATGCTTTTCTCATGTCATCCTTACTGCGGACGTCGCCGAGCATGAATTCCACGTCGTCCGGTAGGTAGGAGGGTTTGCCTTTCAAATGAACTGGTTTCTGCAAGTTATCCAGGATCCGTACATCGTACCCTCGTTGCCGAAGGGCATCAACCGTATGAGACCCGATGAATCCCGCTCCGCCCGTTACCAAAGCCAACATGTATTGGTCACCTTACGTAGAATCCGAACACCTGTTTTTTACGATCACGCGCTACTTAAGAATAAAATACTACGGCTGTTTCAATTATCTGCATACTTTCTTTGTCCTAACCCGTTAAGACAACACCGCATTACTACCTCGCGTCTTGTGAACACGTCGTAATGAAAGCTCTAGGCGCTGCAAGCCCGATATCCACAACGTTGGCAACTTCATCTGAAGATATTATATACCATGATGGTTTCTCGACCAGATCAAATCGTACATGTCCCCTAGGATGCCACGGGGCAAAAAAAACCCGGTCGCGAACCGCGACCGGGCATTTGCAATCGGTTAAACCCGATAGATCAGCGGCTCAACACCATTTTACGTGTGGCAACAAACGGCGCCGTGCTGCCGTCAACCGGCTGCGCTTCGATACGGTAGATATAAATACCGCTGGAGGCTTCGTTGCCGAAATCATCGATCGCACTCCACTCGGTGAGATAGCGACCGCTGGGTTGGGTCAGGTTCAACAACGTCGCGACTTCACGTCCAAGGAGATCATAGACCTTGATGGTAACATGGCTTTCCACCGGCAGCAAGTATCCGATCGAAGTGGAGGGATTGAACGGATTCGGGTAGTTCTGCTCAAGAGCAAAGTCCGTAGGCACCGTTTGGCTTTCGACAATCGGCGGAGGATTGTAACTCTTGTTCAGGTGAATGGTCGTGACCTTCAAGTCCGCAATGTTCGCGTGACCGATAATGACATCGCTGTTATTTTCAAGAGAGACCATATCCCGCCGAATACCCGCAGGTATCTGACCACCGGTGCCGGAGATCATCTGCTGTTTGTATTCCTCCAGGGAACGGCGAACTTCATCCGGAGTCATGCCGGGAATTTGCAACGAGATATCGTCCGGATCGATTTGGGCGAACCTGCTTGTATTCCGCTCTGTCGCCTTCATCAGAGCAATCTTTGCCGCTTCAGCTTTTTCTTCCGCAATTTGCTGAATCCTGGTTGCTTCCTCGCTCTGGAACACGTTGAGAAGCTCGGCCCGATCCTTCATTAACGACGTGGAGGCAATCGAGAGATAGTTGCCTTCGTGGACGAACGCGCGGGCAGCTTCCTCGTTCATGCTGGAACGATCACCCAGCCATAAAACAGCGGAAGCGTTTTCAAACGGGTTCGGGGTGCTTTGACGATCCTTGAAAACAGCGCTTAAACCCTTGCCAGCCAGATCGTTGATAATTTTCGTCTTCACGTTGCTGGGGATGGATCCGTCATAGCTGACCACCACCGGCCGGCCGGGAACGGTAACCGTGAACGTGCGCTCGACGCAGTTATTCGTCGGGTTGCCGTCGTGGCTTTCATAGATGCACGTACGCATGATATAATCGCCCGCCGTTGGAGCCTTGAATTGATCAAGCGTGATCTGCCGTTGTTGATATGCTTGCAATCCAACGCGTCGGCCGCTGGTATAGATAACATTATCAGGATCCGTGGCAGATGCTATTTCCACGGTGACGTGAGCGTTGATAACAGGCATTTGAGGTTGGTGATTGAAGCTGCCCACGGTCACGCGAGGAACTTGCGGACCGGCCACCATGCCGATGGGATTGTCAACACTGACGATCCCTGGATCCGTGCCAAGGACGAAGTTCGGGCGAATAAGCTTGTTGACAAACGGGTAGGTGTCTTCGTACCAATTTCCTCCAAAGAAGAACCACTGCAAGCCAAGCCCTTCATAGTATCCAACCGCGTCATTCGTCGGGGTCGTCACATTATCCAGGCCAAGAGCAATGCTGCCAAGGGGCAGGGGATTTGGCTTACAGACACCGAAAGAATACCAGCCAGGAGTCAATACGACGGGAGGATTAAACGGATATGTCGTCCATTTATCACCCTGGATCGTTCCACCGGGAGTTACTGTCATTGTGGCTACAGGGGTGAACGTATTATCCCAGACGGTAATATCAAACGATCCAGCTACGATATTTTCAATATCTGCCCCGTGGTATACGTCAATGCTGGTGAGGAGCTTATTCCCTCCGATTCCAACATAGGGAACCGTACTTACCGGGTACGCTACAGCATCACATTCACCATTCACGAAGCTTTGAACCTGGCGTGGAACACCGTCATCATAGGCGAGGACGCCAGGGGTAACAGTTAATGTCAAGTTATCATTGTTATCCGCACGGTTCATGAAGAGATCCTGGCGGGTAAACCAACTGAACGATGCAGTAACATCGTTATAATCAGACAACGGGAGTATATCACCGATGGGCATGACCCCAACCGGCATAAAAATATCTCCACTAGAAGTTGTTGATGGACCACCGTTGCTAATTTCCATGGTGGCTTTAACAAGAGATGGTGCAGGACTATAACTATGCTGTACCCAGTTGATTCCAAAGATTGCTCCGTTGAGGGGATAGGCTCCAGCAATCGTAAGGGGAGGTATAGCATGGGCTGAATTGGCCCCCAATAAAAAAGCCGCTAACCCACCAGGATACGAAAACGAAGGCCCGCCAAACGCATCCATGTCAAGGCCAACCCGGATATCCTGCTGGAATGTCTGGGATTGCAATGATGTCCCGGTGCCTCTGAAAATCAAGCCCCAGCGGAGGAATAATCCCTCGTCCAAGACCTTACTGTCCGTAACCGAAATCGTCCAGGGACCGGCGGCGCTGATTCCATTAAAAACCGCAAGCGGTGTTTTGTAATCCGGCACGTAGTACCCACGGAACTGTCCGCCGGAAGTGCTGACACCGATGCCCGGTATTGCTCCATTTGTAGCGGCATCGTCATCAAAGATGGTGTGCTCGAAATTATCCGTGCCACCACCTGCACCGTTGGCAAGCGTGACCACTGCCCCGTTCGGTCCCGTAATCGTAATGGTCAAATCAGCCGCGTAGGGATGCTGAATGTCGACCATAACATTCAGGTCAGCGACAGAAAAGTTATCGGGAATCGTAATCGTAGACGTAACCGTGGAAAAATCCCGGATTTCGAGATTAAGACCGTCCCGAGAGTACTCGTAAATCGAGTAGGGTCCTGGTGATTGCGCCCAGGTCGACGTCGTTAGGAGTACTGCAATGACCCCGAATGAAAGAAACAGACGCGAAAATTTCATGGAACCCTCCATGTTATGGATAAATGATCAGGAAATTATAGGCGAAGCAGGTCTTCAAGAAACGATGAAAAGGTACTGAATGAATGATTTAAAATCAAGCGCACACACGGTCCTGTGCGAATTCTCAGCAGATGTTATTGTCCTCTCGATTTGTCTTGTCAGATTGGTCTTCACACTCATCGTTCCCATTGGCGAGCCGAACCTGCGGTACTTGCCGGATCGAATCGGCCCATCCCTAATACCACAAGCAAAATTAATATAACGCATCTCGGAACAACAAACCAACTCCTTCCTAAAAAATAAATGCGAGACTCAACGCTGCCTTGTTTTTAGATTCGTCCTTCTGTAGCTTGAGCAAGCACAAGGCAATCCGCCGCACTCGAGATCCGTTGACGCACGATACATGTCCATTTCATATTTCATTTCAGACGTCCACCTGGGCTTCATGTCACTGGAAGAGGAACGGAGCAAAGAAGACCTCCTTCTGGAGCTTCTTGCTGAAATCACCGACAGGACTGGCGACTTATTCATTCTTGGCGACCTGTTCGACTTCTGGTACGAGTACGGCCACGTGGTTCCGCGCGGTTTTCATCGAACCCTGGCTGCGCTCGACCACCTGGCGTCCACCGGTGCCCGCGTCGAATACTTGATCGGGAACCATGATTTCGCTGCGGGTGATTTCTTTCGATCCGAACTCCGTATCCCCGTGCACAGGCGCGACCTGGAATTGACCCTTCAAAGCAAGCGCATCTATCTCTACCATGGAGATGGACTGGCCGCCTCCGATAACGGGTATCGACTTCTGAAACGCGTTCTTCATAATCCACTCGCGCAATTTGCCTTTCGATGGATTCATCCTGATATTGGATTTCGCCTCGCCAGACTCTCATCACACACAAGCAGAAATTACACTGCGCAAAAAGATTTCGGCCCAAGTGATGGGATCCTGGAGGAAGCAACAAAACGCATCAACGAGGGCTGTGATATTGTAATCATGGGTCACCGGCACGTTCCCTCGTTTCAACGCATAGCAGGCGGCTGGTACATCAACCTTGGCGCCTGGTTGGACGAAGCGCCATATGCTGTTCTGGAAGATGGAGAAATTCGTCTGTGCAACCGTACCGGTCATGACTTCATGTATAATCAGATATGACGAGAAAAACCAAGCTCTGGATAATAACCGTTTTCATTCTCGTTGTCACCGTGGGCAGCATTTGGGTGTTCTCCATCATTTCCACCGGACTGCCGTCCCTCGAGGAGCTGGAGAATCCACGCCCGGCGCTTGCAACAAAAGTGTACAGCGCCGATGGTGTGGTCATTGACAAGTTTTTTGAATAAAATCGCACACGAATCAATTCCCTCGACAGCATCCCCCCCTATCTGATCCAGGCATTGATTGCGACGGAAGATCAGAATTTTTATAACCACTGGGGTGTGAGCCCGTGGGCAATATTTCGATCCTTTATCACGAATCTCCTGCACTTCTTCAGCGGCCCACCCAAGGGTGGCAGCACGATTACACAACAGTTGGCGCGCAACCTGTACAAGTCCATCGGTTTCGAACAAACCCTCTTTCGCAAGATACGCGAGGCTATCACTGCCGTTGAAATTGAAAAGCGATACACGAAAGACGAAATCCTGATGATGTACTTGAACGTCGCTTCGTTTGGACGAGGGGCATATGGTATCCAGGCGGCCACCCAGACATATTTCGGAAAACGACCGAACCAACTGTCACTCTCCGAATCCGCTTTTCTGGTGGGATTGTTGAAAGCGCCCCGTCATTATGACCCCAGATATTCATACAAGAAAAGTATCCAGCGTCGCAATACCGTTCTTGCACTCATGAAGGAAGAAGGCTACATCACACACGATGAATTTCTTCATGCGCGCAAGGATTCTCTCGTCACGTTTTCCGGGGTAAAAACCGCGGGCATTGCTCCAAGTTTCGTCGAGCACGTTCGCAAGCTTCTTCGGGAAAAAGCCGAGAAGTATGGTTTCAACCTCTATCGCGATGGGTTGTCAATATATACAAGCCTGGATACCCGGATGCAGGAATACGCGAACCGCGCAGTATGGGAACACTTGCAGGATTTCCAAAAGCTTTTCGACACTCGATGGAACTGGAACACACCGAAAAACAGGATCCTGCTGGCGGAAGCGGTTTCGAAAGCTGCAAAGCACTTGCCTGCATACGCGCACGCCGGCAACAATGACGACCGACAATTGGTATTGATACGCGCGCGCCGCAACAGGACGTTTGTCGATTCGGTAAAGCGGGAACTTACGCGCATCCAAGTCGGCTTCGTCGCTATTAACCCGCATACCGGTTACATCGAGGCGATGGTAGGCAATGCCAAGATGAATTTTAAGTACGGGTTGAATCACGTGACACAGATTCGTCGGCAGCCCGGATCAACCTTCAAACCTTTTATTTACCTGGTTGCGCTCGACAATGGATACCCTGCTTCCATGCGTATTCCGAATGAACCGTTTACTTTTGAAGACGGGAGCGGAAAAGTTTGGAGCCCACGGAATTTCGGTGGCGAAACCGGAGGCACGTATTCACTGCGCGAAGGATTGGCAAAATCACTAAACATCATTACGGCGCGGGTTATCCTGGAATTTGCTCCTCCCGACGAGGTCGTCCGATACGCGAGTCGGATGGGTATTGAGTCGCCGCTTCGACCATACGCTTCCCTGGCGTTGGGTACGTCGGAAGTGACACCACTGGAATTAACCGCCGCATACGGCGCAATGGCCAATGAAGGTATTTACGTTCAACCCGTCTCCATCTTGCGAATTGAAGATCGCAACGGTAACTTAATTGAAGAACACCAACCAGAAGTTCGAGAAGTCCTGAGCAAGGAGACCGCCTTTTTGATTACAAGTATGCTGGAGACCGTTATCAAACACGGAACCGGTGTGGGCGTGCGTCGCTGGTTCACATTACCCGCCGCGGGAAAAACCGGCACAACGCAAAATTACGGGGATGCCTGGTTCGTTGGATTTACCCCGGACCTGGTCGCCGGCACCTGGATAGGTTTCGATGATCAGCGTGTTAAATTCACCGGGGCGTACGGACAGGGATCGAAGGCAGCCCTTCCGATATGGGCGCGGTTCATGAAGTACGTATATCAAGACAAACGATTGAAGCTCCCTGCACGTGGATTTACTATTCCGACAGGGATTGTCAAGGAAAAGATTTGTGTCGAAACGGGTAACTTGGCCGGCCCTTTCTGCCCAATAACGGATTCCGAGTATTTCAATGCCAAGTATTTACCCGGCGTATGTACCCAGCATACCGATCTCTCTTCTCCGCCGTCGAATGAAACAAAGACACCGTTACAATATTAACTTGATTCCGCGTTTATCGATGCATTGAAACATTCAACAAAAAGCAGGTAGGAGTATCGTGTCAATCCAACGGAAGCGCCCCATGTACGGAAAACTCATCATCGCATTCTTTCTTGCCGGTCTTGTGACTGGGGCTATCGTCACTCCAACACCACTCCCGCATCAAGGAATCGAAGCAGGCAAAGCCCCCCTGCTCGCATCCCGGCACATTGAACCAGCTGGGTCCTCAAGGGGGGAGAACAAGGAAGTCGTTATCGATTCATTATATCGTCTTCAATTCACCTCGTTGTATTTTGGCGTCTTGTGTCCCGGGCAGAAAATCAGCATCCCGTTTTCAATCCGCAATATCAGCGGCGCGCCTTTCACCGTGACACGCCTGGAAGCGCTTTCCCCCTTTTCCGTGCTGGGAGTCACAACACCCTTCACTCTCCTTCCTGATCAGTTGGCCACGTTCAGTATTCAGTTCGCGCCGAGTTTGAAGGGGGCTCTGTCCGCTCCATTACTCATTCGGACATCCGCTTCTATAGACACGGATACTCTCATGCTGAGTGGTGACAGTCGTGACAATTCAATCGCTATTTTCCCTTCACGTATTGATTTCGGTAATGTCACCGTCGGCTCAACGATCGAACGCATCATCACTATTCAGAATCTTGGAAGTGATTCGGTCCGTCTCGGTAACATCACGATTATCCCATCCTGGCCTTCCTTTTCCATCATCAGCGATCCGTTGCCTATTCGATTGCCGATTGGCGCATCCACAACCATCCGGGTACGATTCGCCGCCGCAGACACCGGAATATTACGTACCGATTTTAAAATTCATGTCGATACACCCTGCCCGGCAGATACGTTGATTTCAATTCGCGCCCGAGGAATCAGCGGAATCGCGGTGGTTCGTCAGGATTCAATAAGTTTCCCTGACCTCTGGTGCGAAACAGACAGGGCCAGTGATACCTTGTTCATCGAGAACGGCGGCACGGACACGCTCACGCTGTTCCCCCTGCAGCTTACCGGTCCGGACGCTTCCGATTTTTCCTATTCCACAAGCGCATCTTTACCACGCGTGCTTCAGCAAGGGGAACGCATAGCGGTATTCATCACGTTTACGCCATCATCGCCGGGCGCCAAGTCGGCAACGCTGGTGATTCCCAGCACTGATTACCAATCTCCCGTGCGTCGTATCCCTCTCTCGGGGATGCTCAGGAGAGCAACATTTCTCGCCTTTCCTCCGAACATTGCTTTTGGCGATGTGTACATTTCCGGAGAGAGCATTGTGACTTTCACTGTTAGTAATCCGAACCCTGTTTCAACCCGCCTTTCCAATATTCGATTCGATCCGGCCGATACCGACTTCCAGGTGCTTTCCCCTTTCCCGGCGACGGTCAACGCCTATGACTCGGTGCGTATAACCGTACGGTTTGCTCCGACGAGGGTTGCAACTCATTACGGCAAAATTCTTGTGTCTTTTGATTCGCCGTGCCCGGATAGTATCGAGGTATCGTTCGGTGCCCGCGGCGTGCAAGGAACTGCATTCTTTTCTCCATCCGCTATCGACTTGGGACG